>CAZITC010000012.1:0-11701 GCA_964542085.1 uncultured Ruminococcus sp.
GCACTGCCTTGGTTGTGCTTTTTTCGCAAATAGCGCTGTTATGCGTGTTTTCGGCATCCTCCGGGCCCGGAATTTCGCTTTCCGCTTCACGCATATGCGGATTTTGGTGCCGTAAAAATTTGGTGATTTCGATGTAGTTTTTTCCTTCCGCCGTGTAGCGCGTTATAAAGCCGTTTTCTGCAAGAAGCGTTAAAAGTGCATCCGTGTCACAGTTGTCAAACGGCAAAATTTCCGCCTTAATTCGAAGGGGACGGTCCTCCATTCTGCCCTTACGGTCGGCAAGACACCAAAGTCCGGAAAAAAGCAGGCGGCACAGCGGGTCCAGCGACCCCAAAATATCATTTTTGAAGAAAGCAGGCTTCAAATTTCGTGTTCGCAAAAAAATTACCTCCTTGTTAATGCGATTTTGCACCGTTAGGACCGGTGCATTTTTTACACGCACTTATTATAGACTCTTTTCCCGACACAAAAAAGCCCCTTGCGGTAAAATAAAAATACACTGCCCAAATGACATTGCCCTACAATTTTACGTTATCTTTGCCCGAAGGTGACCCGCGACGTGACAGTTTTATCTCCACGGTGTCGCCCAAGTCGATGAGCCCTCAATATAATACTAACCCCTCCGTGAGGCATTAAGTAGAAAAGCGGTTGATAGGGCTCAAGCTTCTGAAGGCATAAAAAAGCCGGTGCAAAAGCACCGGCAAACAATATATTTATATTTCTCAATACATAAAAGATATGTTTAAGTCCTAATCACGCACTCCAAAAAGCGCGCCTACGCCCTGCAAAATATCTATTCTGTATTATGCACCTTGCCCCTGTTATTCAGCAATAAGGCTTGTGCCTGTCATTTCGGCGGGCTTGGGAAGTCCCATAATCTGAAGCATAGTAGGTGCGATGTCGGAAAGTCTGCCGCCCTCACGCATTTTGCAGTCACCGTTACCCACAACAAGGAAAGGCACGGGATTGGTTGTGTGCGCGGTGAAGGGACCGTCTGTTTCCGGGTCCACCATGCAGTCAGCGTTACCGTGGTCTGCCGTAATCATTGCAACGCCGCCCTTACCGAGTACAGCATCCACAACGCGGCCGACACACTCATCCACCGCCTGAACAGCCTCCACCGCGGCGTTGAACACGCCGGTATGGCCGACCATGTCACAGTTTGCATAGTTTAGAATAATTACATCATATTCATCGGAGTCAATACGTTTAACAGCCTCGTCGCACACCTCGTAAGCGCTCATAGATGGCTTCAAATCGTAGGTTGCAACCTTTGGTGAAGGAATGAGCGCCCTATCCTCGCCCTCATATTCCTTTTCGATACCGCCATTGAAGAAGAATGTAACGTGTGCATATTTTTCAGTTTCCGCAATACGGAGCTGTTTTTTTCCGTGAGCGGAAATGTATTCGCCAAAGGTATTTGTAAGCGACTCCGGACGGAAAGCAATATCCACATTGGGGATTGTTTTGTCATACTGGGTCATGCACACGAAATAAAGGGGCAAAAGCTCGCGGTCGAAGCCGGTAAATTCCGGGTCAACAAACGCACGGGTAATTTCCCTTGCCCTGTCGGGGCGGAAGTTGAAGAAAACAACCGAGTCGTTCGCGCTTATTCTTGCAACATCCTTACCGCTTTTCTCCTGCGCAATGATGGGACGGATAAATTCATCGGTAATGAGCGCACCGTTTTCGTCCTTCGTTTCGTAGGAAGCACGGACAGCGGAAACAACATTCTCCGCCCTATCGCCAATGCCGTTTACCATTGCATCGTACGCCTTTTTCACTCTGTCCCAGTTAGTATCACGGTCCATCGCATAATATCTGCCCACAACCGTAGCAATTTTACCAAGCTCATAAACCTTCAGCTGCTCGGAAAGCTCACCCAAAAAGTCCACGCCGGAGGTGGGAGAAACGTCACGGCCGTCCATTATACAATGAATGTAAACCTTTTTCAGGCCTTCCTTTTTTGCAAGACCGATAAGTCCGAAAAGGTGCGAAATGTGGCTGTGAACTCCGCCGGAGGACAAAAGACCGATAAGGTGAAGCGCCGAATCGTGCTTGCGGCAGTTTTCAACAGCGGCTATAAGCGCCTTGTTGCTGTAAAAATCGCCGTCATCAATGGACTTGGTTATTCTTGTAAGCTCCTGATAAACAACTCTTCCGGCGCCGATGTTTGTGTGGCCGACCTCAGAGTTTCCCATTTGGCCGGCCGGAAGGCCGACATCCATTCCGCTTGCGGCAATCTGTGTGTGGGGATAAGCCGCAAAAAGTCTGTCCAAATTCGGGGTTTTTGCCGCTTTAATTGCGTTTCCGGCTTCTGAATTATTAATACCGAAGCCATCCATAATAATCAATGCAACGGGTTTTTTCATTAAAATCTTCCTTTCAAAGAAATACAGCCGAAATAGCTTTCCTATTCCGGCTGAGTTATTTTAAGCAAAAAGCAAGTCAAACCGACTTCTCTTCGCCAATACTTTTTACGCGTTTGCGATTACCGTAAAGTCAGCCGTCTTAAGGCTTGCGCCGCCAACTAAGCCGCCGTCGATGTTCTCCATTGCGAAAAGCTCCTCCGCATTTTTAGCGTTAACGCTTCCGCCGTAAAGAATTGTGGTGTTCTCCGCCTTGTCACTGCCGTAAAGCTCTGCAACGCACTCTCTTATAGCCTTGCAAACCTCTTCTGCCTGCTCGCTTGTAGCTGTTTTGCCTGTTCCGATTGCCCAGATAGGCTCATAAGCTATAACAACCTTGGTAACATCCTCAACACCGGCCAGAGCAAGCTTAATCTGCATTCTTACCCATTCAAAAGTAATGCCGGCTTCCCTCTGCTCCAGGCTTTCGCCGCAACAAAGCACGGGAGTGATGTCCTTTTCAAGTGCTCTTAAAACCTTCAAATTAACGGTTTTATCTGTTTCGTTATAATATTCTCTTCTTTCGGAGTGACCGATTACAACGTACTTAACGCCAAGGTCGCAAAGCATATCTGCCGAAACCTCACCTGTGTAAGCGCCGGACTCGTGATAGTCCATATTCTCCGCACCGACCATGATGTTTGTGCCGGCGGTAAGCTTAACGGCTGTTTCCAAATTTGTGTAGGGAACGCAGATTAAGCAATCATTCTTTGCGCCCTTTAAGCTTTCCTTAAGCTCGCCGATGAAGGCAGCCGCCTCCGTCGCGGTTTTGTTCATTTTCCAGTTACCTGCTGCTAAAATCTTTCTCATTACAATTACGACCTTTCTTATTTATCCTGAAGGCAAGCAATTCCGGGAAGCACCTTGCCCTCCAAAAATTCAAGCGATGCACCGCCGCCGGTGGAAATGTGGGTCATCTTATCGGCATAGCCAAGCTTTTTAACTGCAGCCGCAGAGTCACCGCCGCCGATGATGGAAATCGCATCGGTTTCCGCAATTGCCTTGGCAACAGCCTCGGTACCTGCCGCAAAGTTATCCCACTCGGAAACGCCCATGGGGCCGTTCCAGATAACAGTGCCTGCGCCCCGAATTGTTTTTGCATAAAGCTCCTGAGTTGTAGAGCCGATATCAAGACCCATCCAGCCGTCAGGAATGGAGTCTGAATAAATTCTCATATAGGTTGTGTTCTCGTCATACTCGCGGCCGATTACGTTGTCAACGGGAATGAGGAAGTTAACGCCCTTCTCGCGTGCCTTTGCCATAAGCTCCCTTGCCAAGTCAAGCTTATCCTCCTCACAGATAGAGGTGCCGACAGAGTTGCCCATAGCTCTGAAGAAAGTGTAGGCCATACCGCCGCCGATGATAAGCGTATCTACCTTTTCGATAAGATTTTCGATTACGCCGATTTTATCTGATACCTTTGCGCCGCCCAAAATTGCAACGAAAGGACGTGCCGGATTTTCCAGTGCGCCGCCCATAACGGTAAGCTCCTTCTCAATGAGGAAGCCGGAAACACCGGGAATGTAATCTGTTACGCCGGCAGTGGAAGCGTGTGCTCTGTGAGCTGTTCCGAAAGCGTCGTTAACGAAAAGCTCCGCATAAGAAGCAAGCTCCTTTGCAAACTCGGGGTCGTTTTTGGTTTCTCTTTTATCAAAGCGAACGTTCTCCAGAAGAAGAGCCTCACCCTCGGAAAGAGCCGCCGCCTTTGCCTTTGCATCGGGGCCGATAATGTCCGTAGCGAAAGTAACCTTGCCGGAAAGATACTCATTCAATCTGTCCGCAACGGGGCGAAGTGTAAACTTAACCGGGTCCTCCTTTGCGGCCTTTTCAAGCATTTTAGCCTCAGCCTCAGCTCTTTCAGCCTCGGGAAGAGCTTCAATCTTTGCCTTTTCCTTCTTTGTCAAAGAGAAATTCTCCGACAAAACGGCATGGGGCTTGCCCATATGTGAGCAAAGAATAACCTTTGCGCCGTTCTCCAAAAGATACTTAATTGTGGGAAGTGCGCCGACAATTCTCTTATCGTCGGTAATAGCTCCGTCCTTAAGCGGAACGTTAAAGTCACATCTTACCAAAACTCTTTTGCCCTTTACATCAATGTCTTTTACGGTTTTTTTATTCATACAATCACCTCATGATTAATTTTATCCTACAATATATGCCAAAATAAATTATACCCCAAATTATGCCGTAATGCAAGCAAAAATATTCATAAACTTTGAATTGCGCCTGTTATATTTTTGTCAATCTTTTATATATAGCACAGCGGAGAGACCGGGGCCTGCGTGAGCACCGATTGTTGTGCCCAGCTTAACGGTTTTAACCGCAGAGGGGGAGAATGCATCCACCGCCGCATCCGTAAACTCAGAAAGTTTTTCGTCGGTCAAGGAATGAACAATGTAAATCTCCTTGCCGGTTAAAAGGTGGCCCTTATCCTTATACATCTGCATAAACTTTTCGTAAAGCTTTTTGCCGCCCCTTATTTTGTCACAGCTTACAACAAGGCCGTCCCTTATAGTGAGTACGGGCTTAATATCCATTATATTTGCAATTGCAAGGGTGGCCAAGTTAATTCTGCCGCCACGCTTTAAATATTCCAAATCCTCAACCAAGAAGAAATAGTTGCACTTTTCGTTCACGCGGTTAAACTCCGCAATGACCGCGTCCCTATCCTCACCCAAAAGCGCACGCTCCGCCGCCTTGGAAACCGCAAGGCCATAAGGATAGCACAAGCTCATGGAGTCCACCACCGTAATGTCCGCATCCGGAGAGCCGGACAAAATCTCATTCCTTGCAATGTTTGCCGACTGACAGGTTCCGCTTGCCGCCGAGCTCATGGTAAAGCACACAATGCTTTCGTATGCTCCCATTTCCTCACGAATGGCCTTTTCCCATTCGTCCGCCGTAACCTGCGAGGTTTTGGGCATTGCCTTTTCATTTCGCATTTTTTCAAAAAACTCGTCCGCGCTCATGTCCACCCCGTCACGAAGATAATTCTCCCCGTCAAACGTAAACCACAACGGAAGAATCCTTATGTTAAGCTTCTGGGCATCCTCCGCCGGAATATCCGCCGCGGAATCACAAATTATTTTTACCTTTGCCATTTTTACTTCCTCCTTTTAACCGAAGGCCGCCGCCTTCGCGGAAAATCACCTGTAAATTATTTTCAACATTCATTTACTGCCTTTAGCCCGCCATCATGCTCATATAAAGCAAAAAGACCATAACGACCACCAAAAGCGCCGATATACTTGTCAAAACAAAGTAGGCACGCCCCTTTTCGCCCCGTGCGGCGAAAAACGCGGCCACACCGGAAAGCACAATCGGGGGTGCAAAATCCAAAAGCGCGCAAAGCGCCATACTGTCCCCGGCAAGGGAAATATATGCCCCGTAAAGGCTTTGACTGCCCAGCCTTATCTCCGGCGCAAATGCAACCCACAAAATATAAATAAGCCCGAAAAAAACGCCGATTGCCGCCGAAACAAAGCTTTTCTTCCTGCGGACAGCGCGCTTTTCCAAGCGCTCCTGCGCCCTGTGCATTTCCTCCTCATGGGCAAGACGCTCCGCCGCCTCCGCCTTTTCAAGCTCCGTTTGGTCATACTGCCTTTGGGAATTGTACATACTTCCACCTCCAAGCCCGGCAAATATTCATACAGATTTATTTTACCATAATTTCACGTTATTTGCAAGCATTATTTAAAAAGTCAAAATTGTGCAAGAAAAGGTCAATATAATGGTTGAAATTTGCTCGACAATGTATTATAATGTAAGCATAAAAATAAAATTTAGGAGGAAATTAATATGAAATTAGGTGTTATGAATCCCGTTCTGGCATCAAAAAGCTTTCCCGATGCGCTTGCCTATCTTCACTCACTCGGCGTGCAGTGCATTGAAATCGGAGCAGGCGGCTATCCCGGTGACGTGCACTTGAAGCCGGCGGAGCTTTTGGGTAAGCCGGACAAAATCAAGGAATACAAGGAGCTTTTGGCTAAAAACGAAATTGAAATTTCTGCCATCAGCTGTCACGGAAATCCGCTTCATCCCACCAAGGAGATTGCGGAAAAATTCCACAATCAGTTTAAGGATGCCATTTTGGTTGCCGAGGCTCTCGGCGTGGATACAATCGTCGGCTTCTCCGGTTGCCCCGGTGACTGCGAAAATTCCGTTAACCCCAACTGGGTAACCTGCGCATGGCCCAATGAGTTCGGCGATATTTTAAAGTGGCAGTGGGAAGAAAAGGTTATTCCCTATTGGAAGGAAATGGCCGAGTTTGCAAAGGCACACTCCATTAAGAAGATTGCTTTCGAAATGCATCCCGGTTTCTGTGTATACAACCCGGAAACCCTGCTTAAGCTTCGTGCCGCTGTCGGCGATATTGTCGGCGCTAACTTTGACCCCAGCCATCTTTTCTGGCAAGGCATTGACCCCGCAGCCGCAATCCGCGCGCTTAAGGGTGCGATTTATCACTTCCATGCGAAGGATACTTATATTGACAGAAGAAACACCGAGATTAACGGCGTTTTGGATACAAAGAGCTACGGCAACCTTGCCGGCCGCTCCTGGTCCTTCCGCACCGTAGGCTACGGCCACGGTAAGGAGGTTTGGAACGAAATTGTAAGCGCTCTTCGTCTTATCGGCTATGACGGCGCAATCAGCATTGAGCACGAGGATGCGCTGATGAGCAGCACAGAAGGGCTTGAAAAAGCGGTTGCCTTTCTTAAAGAAGTGCTTATTTACGAAAATCCCGGCAATATGTGGTGGGTATAAACGAAAGGATTTGATTTTTGATGTTACATAAGGTTGCATCCATCGGCTTCGGCGGCATGGCAACGCACCATTTCAACCAGTCGAAGTGTCTTGACGATATCGAACTTAAGGGTATTTGCGACATTAATCCCGACCGTGTGAGCGTGGCCGAAAGCTACGGCCTTCACATTTATCCCACGGTACAGGATATTTATGACGACCCGGAAATTGACATTGTTCTTGTTGCCGTTCCCAATGACCAGCACAGGAAATATTGTATTGAGGCGCTTCGTCACGGCAAAAACGTGCTTTGTGAAAAGCCCGTTACCATGTCCTCGGATGAGCTTTGCGAAATCATGGCCGTTGCAGAGGAAACAGGTCTTGTTTTCACGATTGACCAAAACAGGCGCGTAAACAAGGACTTTATCGCAATGAAAAGAAGCGTGGAGGCAGGCCTTTTGGGTGATGTTTATGTTATTGAGTCGCGCGTTGAGGGCTCACGCGGGGTGCCTGCCGGCTGGCGTACAAACAAGGCCGAGGGCGGCGGAATGATGCTGGACTGGGGCGTGCATTTGATTGACCAGATTATGTTCATGTATCCGGAGGCCAAGGTTACAAACATTTTCTGCAAGATGTATGAAGTAAACTATGACGTGGACGATAATTTCCGCCTTACCATGACCCTGGATAACGGCGTTACCGCTCATATTGAGGTTTCGACAAATAACTTCATCAAGCACCCCAGATGGTACGTTTTGGGAACTGAGGGAACACTTCAGATTGACGATTGGGATTCCGAGGGCAAAATTGTACGTTGCAAGTCCCGTGAGGATACATGGGATGCGGAAATTAAGAAGAACAAGGTTGGCCCGTCCAAGACCATGGCACCGCGTTCTCCCGAAAGCGTGGAGGAAATACCCGTTCACGCTCCCACCGATGTTGAGGATAACTTAAACCCCACATATTATCAGCTTGTGGATGCAATTGAGGGCAAGGCTCCGCTTACAATCCGTCCGGAGCAGGCTCTTCGCGTTATGAAGGTTATGGAGGCGGCCTTTGCTTCCTCCGAAACCGGCACGGCAATTAATACACAGATTTAAAAGCATCTTGTAACATACCGGGTGCCGCCCTTGGGCGGCACCCTTTTTTTGCCTATGCGGTCGGGAAAAGCACCGCTGTATGGCAGAAAAAAAGTGCACCGTGCTTCCCTTGAAACAGTTTCCTCCGTCCGCACGAAGGCAGCTAACAGATAAAAGCGCCGCCGTCCGACGTCAATTCAAGAAACGTGGGGCGTGCATGAGGATAAAATTTCCCGACCCACGGGACATTTTTATGTTCCCTTAGGCTCCCTTTAGGCAATTGTGCCGGCAGTGACCCGTGCACCGACGTTGCGGCCTTTATAAAATATACGATAAGCCCCGAGGCTAAAACAGCTAACCAAAAAAAACACAGGCGGATAATATCTCCCGGTTTTAGCCCATTTAAATATATCGAACTATATGAATATATCATCGCATAACGGTGTGGCTTTACACAGCAAATCCTCGCATGGCGCACCAGCAGTTTTTCCACACAAAAAAGGGAGTCAAATTTGACTCCCTTTCAATTAATCCGCTAAGCTTAATCGGCTAAGCTGTCAATCAAAGTCTTTACCTCGGTTACAATCACGGCAATTGCGTCCTCGGTTGTTTCATCGTTTACCCTATCGCGGCTTTCCGCGTAATCGGTATCCTCAGTTAAGCCTTTCTCTGTTGCGTATGCATCAATCTCGGCGATTGCATCCTCCCTAAGCAGTGCAACAAGAGCCGCGGTAACATCGGCCACCTTTTGCTCCAAGTCCTCCTTAAGCGCAATTACCTCAATTTCATCCTCCGCCGTTGTAAGCGCATCGTTCATATCCGTGCCCTTGTAAGCATGCTCGCTCGGCGTTACAAGTGCCTTCAAGTCCTCAACCGCCGCGGCCTTTTCCGAATCCTTTACAAGCTTATCAAACTCGGTTTTTGCGTCCGCAAGCGCCCTTTCAACCCCTTCAATTGTAGTTGCGGCATCAATCGCGCTATCTGCCGCAGAAAGCACTTCCGCATACTTTTGCGCTATCTTCATATAATTCGAGATAGGATAGCTTTTGTTAATTTCCAGCTTTGCTTCGTCCTTTTTCTTATCCACGGGGTCCTTAACGCCGTCATACTTCTCCGGGTTATTCTGCTGAGAAGCGCTCTTTATAATGTAAAGATACTTAATGGCGTTATCACTTGTTGAGCTTGTGTAAGCATAAAGGAACACGTGCGTCGCGCCCTCGTAATCATCGGAGTTTCTTGCAACAGTTATGAACTGCTCCTCATCCTCCAGGAAGGTTTGAACATCCGCCGCCTTTGTGTAAAGCTTTAACACATCCTCCTCGTTCTTCTGGCTGTCGTCATAAATGAAAACCTTAAGACCGGAATAGGTGTAGCTAAACATCTCATTATATTCCGTCGACGGCTCAATATAGTCTGTCGAAAGCAGACTGCTTACCGTAAGCTCACCGCCGGAGTTGCCGGTGGTAATATCCACCGCAGTTCCGTACCAGGTTAAATATCCGGCTCTTCTTATGCTGTCCTTATCGGCCTGCTTGCCGCCCGGGGTGGAGCTGAAGGCCTTAATACGCCTGTCATCCGTGGTTTCTCCGCAGTACAGCAGATCCTTTTCGTCCACACGCTTAACCGGAAGGTTTTTAATATTCAGCGACTGATAATAATCGTAAATATCATTATCCTTTACGGAGAAGAGAATAACATCGCCCTTGTTAAGCTTCATGAAATCGTCCTCGGAAACGGGCGACTCCTCATGCCTTTGATATGTTCTTTGTGTGCCGGAGGAAGTCATAAGCGTAATGGATACCGGTTCATCCTTGCCGGGCTGGTCCACGCCTATTACCACCGCCTGAGTGGAGGAATAGTTTACTGCGCCTGTTCCGTCCGCAATGAACTGCAGAAGAATTTCCGCCGTTGCAGTGGTTTGCTCCGACATGGAATAAGCCTCAATATAATACTGAACACCGTCGCTGAAACGGCTTGTGCCCGTGCCCGTTTTATAGGCACTTACGTTTGAGCGCTTGCCCGGAACGAACAGCCACTTTGTGCTTGAATTGATTGCAATTCCGTCCGATGTGGTTTTTTTGTAGAACTTGCGGGATGCCGAGCTATACTTATATTTTCCGCCCAGCTCCTCATTTTCGTCATAAACATAGGTGCTTCGCACAAGCTTGTTGTAGCGGCCGGAAATTTCCGTGGAAACGGCACCGGTATCGTCTAAGATTGTGTCAATTTCGCTGATTTTACCGGTCAGCACGTCTGCCTTGAAGCGAACAAGCTGTGCATAGGTGAGCACGCTGTTTTGCTCCGCTCCCTTACCGGTATTTGAAATGGTTGCCGCAGACTTAAGAATGGTCTGCACATCGGCCAGCTGGTCGTTGTAATCCTTTCCGTCCACCTTAACCTTTTCCTTAAGCTCATATGTTACGCCCGTGCCACGCGACATATCGTACATAACGATGAAGCCCTTGTCCCCGTCGTTAGGATTTTCGTGCGACTTTTCGGTTGAGCTTTCCGCAAAATACATTGCGTAAATATAGCCCAGGCTGTAGGTGGACGAGTCGTCCTTCATCACAATTTCCGCAATCTGCTGATTACCGTCAAAATCGCGGAAGTTGTTAAAGTAAACAGTAACCTCATCATCCACTACCGGAGTATATTTATCCTTGCCCGTGTAATTTGCAAGGTAGTCCAAATAGTTTGCGTTAAAGGGATAAGAGGTTTTCTTTCCGTCCTTTGAAATTGTAATGGAAGTTTCGCTGACACTGTAAACCGTGCCGGCAAGATAAGTATTTTTATCGCTTACCGGTTTAACCATAATCTCCAGCATTTTGCCGTCCACGCTCATTGCGTAGTCAACAATATCGCCGCTTCGGATATCTGCCAGTGCCATTGTAAAGCCGTTGTTATAAATGTTTACCACGCGGTCACCCGTTACCTTTGCGTTAAGCGAGCCCTTGCCGTAGTTTAAGTTAATAATGCCTGTATCGGCATTGGGCCTGTTTTTAACAACCGCGGTTTTATATTCCTTAATGAAAACTGCCTTTGCGTTTTTTATGCTTTTATCCGTTGCCAGAACGGTAATTTCGCCCATTTTGAAGTTGAGCAGATAGGACGGGTCAAAGCTGTAGGCATTTTCGGGGTTTTCCTCATCCAAAACGTTAATGGAATTTCCGTTATAGATTATATATGCGTTTTCGGTTGCGAAGGTAACACTGTCACTTTCTTCACCGTTTGCATAGGTAATCGTTGCGCTTTTTTCCGTTGCGTCATAGGTTATTTCTATTATATTTTCCGAGCGAACGGTAATTTCATAGTTTTCGCCGGCCGACAGCTTAATATCGGAAATATATTCCTTACCGTCACGCTCCTTAATCGTGGCCTGCACCTTGCGGCCGAGAAGGTTTGCCCTTGTTTGGCTTTTCTCGTCACCGCGGAACGCATCCGGAAGCGGCAAAACCTCCGTCACCTCGGTGC
>CAZITC010000013.1:0-5075 GCA_964542085.1 uncultured Ruminococcus sp.
GAATAATCTTCACATCACCGATAAATGTGATACCTTTGTCAATGTACTGCAGATCATATTCAATCTTCTGCTCCCAAGTGATGTTATTACGTCCATTTACCTGTGCAAGACCCGTTAAACCGGGACGAACATCGTGCCTTCTGCGCTGCTCGTCAGACATAAAAACTACATCTCTGACCAGAAATGGGCGGGGTCCACATATACTGAGGGAGCCTAACACTATATTAACTAATTCAGGTAACTCATCAAGTGATGTGCTACGGAGCCATGACCCGTATTTTCCGAGGCGCTGATCATCCGGTAAAAGATTTCCGTCTTTATCCTTTGCATTGCTCATGGTACGGAATTTGATCAACTTAAATATTTTTTCTTTTCCATCTTTACTTTTCTTACCCGGTCTTGGCTGAAGAAAGAACGGATTTCCTTTCATTGCGATTGCACCGACCACCGTCAATACAAACATAATCGGTGACAGCACAATTATCGCCATCAGTGACAGCATGAAGTCAATAACTCTTTTGAAGAATTGCGCGTACATAAGCACCTCATTAACCGAAACAGCTACGGATGATAGCTATCACGCCGTCCTGTTCTTCTTTTGTCATTTTGTTGTCACTCGGCAGGCACAGACCGCGTTCGAAAATGTCTGCCCCCACATCTATACAGCCACCCGCAATATAGGCGTTCGTGCGGCAACGGCCGCTACCCTCACGGGTTACAAATTCGTGCATACGGTACATCGGCTGCATATGCATCGGCTTCCATATCGGTCTGCCTTCTGCGTTATAGCTTGCCAATGTTTCCAAAATCTCGGTCGGGCAGGTTTTGCCTTTTTCCTTTATGTAGATTGCATTTGCATCATCGCGCACCTGCCTGCACATATAGTCCCTGTCGATAATCATCGCGGACAGCCAGTAGTTCGGCTCAGTTTCTTCCGTGATTTTGTTCATCGTGACCGGCAAATCTTGAAGCCCGTCACGGTAGCGCTCGTAAACCGCTTTTTTCTGCGCAATATGCTCCTCCAAATGCGGATACTGGCCACGTATAACACCGGCAACCACATTGCTCATACGGTAGTTGTAGCCTACCTCCTCATGCTGATACCAAGGAGCGTTTTCTCTTGCCTGCGTTGACCACTTACGAGCTTTATCTGCAACCTCAATATCGTTGGTGAGCAAGCAACCGCCGGCAGAGCCTGTAATAATCTTGTTTCCGTTGTAGCTGATTGCGGCATAATCGCCGAATGAGCCGCATTGTCTGCCCTTTACACCGGCTCCCATAGCCTCGGCCGCATCCTCGACCAATAATGCCCCGTGCTCCTCACATATTTTTTTAATCAAATCAATCCGACCGGGAAAGCCGTAAAGCTCAGCACAAACAACCAGCTTTACCTCCGGATACATCTCAAACGCTTTTTCAAGTGCAACAGGGTCCATATTCCAGCTGTCAGCCTCGGTATCAATGAATACCGGCACTCCGCCTTCATATACAACAGGATTTAAGGTTGCATCGAAGGTCATATCCGAACAGAAAACCCTTTTTCCTTCTAATGTGCCATGGCTGACTGCCGGTTTACCGTAAAGCGTTTCTCCTGCATGCTTAACGGCAAGATGAAGCGCCGCCGTACACGACGAAAGGCCAACCGCATACTTCATTTGCGCCTTTTCCGCGGCAATACGCTCAACCTCGTTAATGTTTTCCCCTACAGTACTCATCCAGTTTGTTTCATACGCTTCAGTCATATATTTAAGCTCATCGCCGTGCATTGTGGGGGTCGCGAGCCACACCTTTTTCTTGAATGCTTCTACTTTCATTCAGCAAAACCCTCATTTCTTTGCAGTTATCCGCGTTTTTTTCCTTATACTCATACAAAGAACATTATACTTCAATACGACAAAATTGTCAATACGTGCGACCCGAAAGGGTGGCCAAAAGCGATTTTTTTGTCGAACACAAAGCCATTGGGAAATCCCATCTGTTTCTACGGCTCCGGCCAACGAAAAAGAACCCGGTTATGCTTAACGCAAAACCGGGCTCCTTTTTTTCACATTGATGAAATCTCGGATGAAACGCTGTAATTATATTTTAGCGCACAAGCCACTTGATAACATTTCATCCTACCCGACCGAGGCTCCCGGTCAGTCAATGCTACGAAAGTCCTTAATTCGGTGGAAGGTGGAATAATTGGAGTCGTGGAAGCTTGCCGCATTGTTAAATGCCGTTCGGCAAAGGAAAATTATATCATCCCCATCAAAATCAAAATCAACGTACTGGAAGCCCACCTTTGTGCTGTCCGATGTGCGGTAGTCCAAAATATCGCACGCAACCGTCCAATGCTCCAAATCCGGCGAGGTCATAAGCGACAGAAGGTTTCTTGCCATATCAGCGCACCCATCGTAAAGTCTTGTTGCAACGGAGTAATATTTTTTTGACACCCCGTCGTACTTTATCATAAACTTTGAAAAATTCGCCTCAAAATGTATCAGCCTGTCAAATTCCACGGGCGCATCAAGGTCATCGGTATTCACACGGTAAGCCAAAATATTATTTCTTTTGCCAAAACGCATGATGTCCAAAAGCTTGCCCTCCGGCGACACTGCAAGCGTTCCCTCAATTGTCATAACCGGCTTTTTAAGGTCGGAAAGCTCCGGCGTAAAGTAATCAAAGCTTACGGGGTATGAAAAGCTCCAATTTTCGGGAATTAACAAATCATCATTCACCGCGCAGGACATAACCATAGCAGAATGGCCGCTTACCGGGTTAGACCACGTGCCCCATTCAAGCGTTCCGTAAAGGCGGCCGTTATACACAACCATGTTTTGCGGATTTTTATGCACACCGTCGTTTCCGTTTTTACCGTTGGAGCCGCGAAGCAGTGTAACGGGTGCAGAAAAGGTTTTTCCGCCGTCGGTTGATTTTCCGATGAGCAAATCGCCGTATTCGGTGGAACAGGAAAGCATATAAAGCTCGCCCTTGTGAACAAACAGCTTACCCCAAAAACAGGGCATAAGCTCACTTACGTAATGCCAGGTTTCGCCATTATCGTCCGAGCGGAAAATCAGAGTTAGGTTTTGCGGATAACCTCCGGCAAAAAGGTCCATGGAGGCCAGAAGATAGCCCTCCGGATGGCGCACCAGCGAGGGCGAGCAAAGATACCTGCCCGAAAAGCTGTAGGCCGTATCCTCCGGATGAAGATAGTTTACCACCGTGCCGACGGTCTTGCCCGTTCTTGCCAAGCGCACACGGCTTTTTGCCTCGCCGCTTGATATATAAAGCTCGTAATCCTTATCCGTAGCAAGACCTGTTATGTCGTAGCTGTTTCCGCTTACGGTGTCGACAAAAGAAAACTCCTCCGCTCCCCTTTCTCTGACATAAACGCTTACGCTTCCCCAATCGCCGAGCCACTCAAAATGAATATTATCCTCTCCCGGGGCAAGACGGCATATGTAAATGTCGCCGCCGTTCCAAAGAAGTGGCTTATACGGAGCATAGCTCCAGGCGTTTTTTCCCTTCATTTTTCTTCCTCCTTATATTAACGTTTTTTCCAGCCAATCCGTTGCATACTTCATTTGCTCAACGCAAGCCTTAGCGTAATCGGTAAGCTCCTCGCTTTTTCTGTTTCTTGCAATGTTGGCGGTTTCAATTCCGCGCAAGCACATGCTGTACTTTGCACTAAGCGGATAAGGAAGTCCCCCCTCCGTAAAGCCGAAGGTGCTGATAACCGACTGCACAAGCCTTGCCTTCTCCTCGTCCTTCTTCAGGTTTTCGCAAAGCCATGCATAAAGGCGCGGATGAAAATTTGCCATAACGCCGCAATAGCCGGCCGCTCCGTTTTCCATGGACTCCAAAAGCGTTTGGCAGTTTGCGTTAAACAGCTTCAGGTGACTGCCGGCAAGCTGCTTGCAGCGCTCCTTCATCATTTCGCTGTCACAGCAGGTATCCTTTATATAATAAAAGCGGTCGGTTTTTAAAACCCAGTCCAAAATTTTCGGTGTCAACAGCCTTTTATAGGGATACGGACACTCATAAAGTCCCAGCTTGGCATCCGCCGGCAAGCGGGAAATAAGCTTTTCGGCGTTTTCAATCAGTGCATCGTCACCCTCGTTGTTTATATCCAGTCTATTCAATATTAAAATAAGCGTATCCGTGCCGGATTTGTAAATTTCATTCAGCTCTCTTGCCTGCTCCTCCAGATTGTCCGAAACATGGCCGGATGAAACCACCGTAAACGGGCGTGTACCTGTTTTTTCAAGTTCCTTCGCCTTTTTGTACACGGTTTGGTTAAGCTTTACGCGCTCCTCCGTCGACAGGAAAAAAATCTCACTCGACAGGCACACCGAAAATATTCCGCTCAGCCCGGCGTTGTAGTACATTTCAACATATTTTTCCGCCGTTTGAAGGTCAACACTTCCATCCTCCTTATACGGCGTTATCATTGTCACAAAGCTTTCCATTGTTATGCCTCCTTTTTTATTATTATACATTACGTGTGGTGCAAGTTCAAGGCATTTATCAGTCAAATGATTGGTGATTGAGGACATTTAAAAAATTTCACTTGCAGTTTTTCGGCTTTATGCTATAATTAAAGTATAGGTATTTTACATGTAAGCGAGGTGCCATTATGAAGGATTCGGCCTTGTCATATAACAGAGAAACCTCCTATATAAACAAAATTTTCATTTCTCCGGATATTGAGCTTGTTGTTTTGTATACTCATTTTATGAAAAATTCCAAAAACACCTGGAATTTCGGCGTGCACACCCATTCCTTTAATGAGCTTCACATTATTTTGGGCGGAAACTGCAAAATGAATTTTGGTGATGAGGAGCTTTCACTTTCGGAACATGAGGCTGTTTTGGTGCCTGCCGGCACAGAGCACCGCTTTATTGAAAAAAGTTATGACCTTTTCCGCTTTTCCGTTGCAATAAATATTATTCAGGGAAAAAGCAAGGCCTTGGTGCCAAAGGCTTCCGTCCTTAAGCTAAACCAAAAATGCGGTACGTATTTGGAAACGGTTTTAACGGAATTTGAGGAAAACAAAATCGGCTGTAAAACATAATCGACTCTACGCTTCC
>CAZITC010000013.1:5085-11575 GCA_964542085.1 uncultured Ruminococcus sp.
AAAAAATGCGTTACTTATTTCCAAACGTTTTTAACGTATTTTGAGAAAAAAAAAATCGGCTTTAAAAACATAATCGACTCTACGCTTCAATGCCTTGTTATTGAAATACTTCGCCAAATGAACATTTTTTATTTGCCAAAGTATATTGCCTGCACAAATTCGCACTTTTATGAGGCACTGCAGTTTATTGACAGTAACATTTCACACAAAATCACGGCCGCTGATGTGGCGGAGGAGGTTTTTTTCAGCGTTCGCCAGCTTAACAGAATATTTTCCGTTAATTTTAATATGACGGTATCCCAGTACATCAAGGCAAAAAAGCTGGATAACAGCAAGAAATTTTTAAGAGAAACCGGCCTGAAAATAAAGGAAATTGCCTTTCTTACCGGCTTTGACGATGAATCCTCCTTTTGTAAATTCTTCAAAAAGGAGCTGGGCATAACCCCGGCAAGCTACCGCCTTTCTCAAAGTGAATAATTAAAACGCCCTGGGGCTTAGCCCCAGGGCATTTTTTATATTTCCTCAAGAATTTTTTTAAGGCATGAAAGGCCCTTTCCTATTCCGCTTATACAGTCCTCAGTGCCTTCATACTCAACGGATAAAAATCCGTCATAGCCGGCCGCCTTCAATATTTTAAGACAGCGCTTGACGGGAATATCACCCTCTCCGATTGCCGTACCGCAAAAATAATTTCCTCCGCGTGTCATGCATTTGCAATTGCCAATCGGCTCCGGACGAACAAGCATATCCTTCGCGTGCGCGTGAATTGCATAAGGAGCCAATCTTGAAACCGCCGAGGCCGGTTCCTCATCCACACAAATGAAATTGCCGATATCCACAAGCAAGCCGAAATTGTCATGGGCGACTGCATTAAACAAGCGCTCTACCCTGTCACTGTCTTGGGCAATGTAGCCATGATTTTCAACACAGGTTTTGATGCCAAGGCTACCGGCATACCCGGTAACTCTTCTTGCGTTTTCAGCAATAAACGGAAGCATTAAATCAAAGCTTCGGCCGTTGCCTGCCTTGGCCAAGGAATAGCAAACATCGTGGCGCATAATGGGCGCTCCCAAAATTTTCGCCACATCAAGCTGACCGCAAAGGCGCTTTACCTCAAGCTCCATTTTCTCCTCCGAGTCATTATACAGGCACGCACCGACGGTATAGGCATTTACAGTAATGCCGGCATCGGTTGCCGCCTTTTTGATTTTTTGCGCATTTTCCTTTTGGAGCCCCAAATCGCCTGCTCCGTCAATATCCGTAAATTCGATTGCATCAAAGCCCATCTGCACCGCTTTTTCAACGCATTCTAACTGTGTCATTTTGCCTTCGCGTATGTACTGGGCAAACGAATACGAGCTAACTGAAATTTTCATAACACCGCACCCCGTATTAAAGGCTTATTTCCGCCTTCTTTTCTGCCGAAGCATACAGGCTGTCCAAAAGCTTCATGCTTTCAAGAATGTTTTCAATGTTGTTTTTGTTCTTAACGCCTGTTTCAACCGACTTGATAAAAGCCTCGTCCTCGCACTTATACATATCCGGAATGTCATATTCCGGAGCAACAGTTTCAAGGGTTTCACCGTCAAGAATGCGGAATTTGCCGCCGTAGGTCAAGCGTGCGCCGGCCTTATCGCCCATGAAATCAATGAACATATCGTTTTCATCAATATTTTGTGCCCATGCGCCGTTAAACGAAATGCTTGCCTTGTCCGTACGAATGTAGCCGGTGATAAAGTCGTCAACATCATTCGTTCCGTTCTCAACATCGGCCATATCCTCCGCCCACATACTTTTATACTTATATTCCTTCATGTTTTTCGCCATTTCGCAGTAGGAGTCACAGGTAACATTCTTTATTTTCGCATTGCCCAGAATATAAAGAATCAAATCAAGGAAATGAATACCCCAGTCAATCAGCACACCGCCGCCGGACTCCGTTTTTGTGGTAAACGCACCTCCGAGTCCGGGAATGCTTCTAAAGCTTCTGAACGAGCAGTAAATGTGATAAATATTGCCAAACCTACCCTGCCTGTTAAGCTCCTCCAGCATTTCAACAGACTTGTGGTATCTGTTGCAAACGCCGATATTTAATATTTTTCCGCGTTTTTTTGCCTCCTCAGCCATTTCACACGAAAGCTTGTAATTAACCGTTACGGGCTTTTCGCACATAACGTGCTTTCCGGCCTTAAGCGCCGCCATTGTTACTTCATAATGGGCATAGTTCGGTGTAAGCACAAATACAGCATCAACCTCGCTGTCCGCCAGAGCAATGCTGTAATCCGTAATTACGTTTTCCACAAAGGGAAATTTTTCCTTTGCAGCCTCCGCCTTTTCCTTTATTATATCGCATAAATATTTTACCCTTATGTTATCCATTTTCGCCATGGCCGGCAAATGAGCCTGATTTGCAATTCTGCCGCAGCCGATTATCGCAATTGTTGTTTTCATATTTTTTACTCCTTTATTCAGCATTTAGTCCGATAATAAAATACCGCTTTTAAAAATCAGTTTTCTGACATTGTTTTCTTCATAAATTCATATGCCGTTAAAATGTCCTTCTCGGGCATATCGCCAACCTCACGCTCAATTGTCAAAAAGCCTTTGTAGCCCACCTCGTCCAGCGCCTTTAAGTAATTTTTGAAATCCACGCTTCCCGTGCCAAGCTTAACCTCCTCATAGCCAAGCTTTGAAACCTCAAAAGGAAGCTTGTTACCGTCCTTCGCATGGGTGTGAACAATGTAATCCTTCAAAGTGTAAACCGCCTTTACCGGGTCATCTCCCACAAGCATAACAAGGTTTGCCGGGTCAAGATTTACCGCAACGCCCGTGGAATGAAGCCCATCCAAAAACTCCTTCAACACGTCCGCCGTTTCAGGGCCGGTTTCTATTGCAAAGTGAGCCTCCATGCTGTCCGCAAAGCGGGCAAGCTCAAAGCAAGCCTCCTGCATAAACTTGTAGGTTTCGTTATTCTTGTCCTCGGGCACAACACCGATATGTGTTGTAACAATATCCGTTCCAAGCTGTTTTGCAAGCTCAACAATTTTTTTGGAGCGTTCAATAAGCACCGGATTAAGCTCCTTGTCGCCAAATCCCTTGCCCAAATCGCCGCAAAGCGCCGAAAAAACAAGGCCGCGGCCTTCAACCTCTTTCTTAAGCTCCGCTCGGTCGGTCGGGCTTAGGTTTTCCGGAGCATTCTCACCGTAGGTTGCGTACATCTGAATACCGTTCGCGCCCATTTCGGCCGCCTTTTTTATTGCCGTGCTTCTGTCCGTCCGGAAGGACTCTAAAATAACGCCAATCGGAAAGTTATACATACTTTTTCATCCCTTTCTGTTTTCGGTTTTAGCCTCATTATATAACACTGTCTTATAAAAAGCAATGATTTTTTAAGATAAATTACGCTCAGAATGCGCCTAAGTCGCAATTCATGAGTCGTGTTATGATAAAAAATGAATAATGCAAAAAATTCCTGTCTTTCGGCAGGACTTCGGTTATGGAGTCTAATGTTGACAATTTCAAATCCCCCTATATAATCAAAAAAGCACCCATTAGGTGCTTTTTCTTTTGGCTTTCGGCTGCAATATAAATGCATAATTTTTATATTCTGGCATACTCGCAAAAAGGCGGTAATGAGCTAAAGGCGGTATGAGTGCGTTTACAAACGAATAGCCGATGCGAATGTGCCTTTTTGCGAAAAAGGAGAAGCAAGGAATCGGGCGAATGATTTTTTGCATAAAAAAATCGAAGCAAAGCTTTCCTTTGCTTCGACGTGGAGCTGGAGATGGGACTTGAACCCACGACCTGCTGATTACGAATCAGCTGCGCTACCGACTGTGCCACTCCAGCAAATTATTCACAACAAATACTATTATAAAAAAAATTTCGCCATTTGTCAATAATAACTTGAAAAATCTTTTAAATTTTGATAGAATATATAAAAGAGCGTAAGAAAAACGCATTTGAACTAAAAAAACTCACGAAGGGAGGCTTTGCTTTGATAGAACAGCATATTTACGCGAAAACCGAGCTTGGCTTGGAAACGCTTTCAAAATCCAAGGGTCTTGCCGACAGCTATGTTGAAGGTATTGTGCGGCGGCTTTTCTCCCCGGTGGACATTTTTTGCCTTGACGACAAAAGCTTCCCCGGCCTAAAATGCGCCGTTCCTCTTGATGACGGCGGAATTCTTGTTGCAAACGGAATTAAAAAATCCGGTTCAACTCCTTCCTACATACACAGCTATATTGTAAACTCGCAGTCACTTTTGCCGCTTTCGGCCTCGCCCACGTTTTTCACCGCAAGCTGTAGCTATGCCTTTTCCGACAGTCCCGTATTGCCCGCGCTTTCGGAGCTTAAGCTGTCCCCTCCGGCGGACTTTTTGGCAATGCTCCACCGCCTTGGCATGGCAGAAGCGGAATATGCGGCGCTTCTTGCGGCAGTTTTCTCCTCCAAGGAACAACAGCGCAACGTGTTTATCGGCGTCGGTAAGAAAACCGGTATGGCCGAAATTTCCATGCTTCTTTCCAGAATATACGCTGACCTTCCTCCCTTCCTTCGCAGAAGCATAGGATATATGACGCTTTTCGGTGAGGTTTCGCTTCGCCCGGAAATAAATATTTATATTGTGCCCTCTGAAAAGCTTTCCGTTTCGCGGGAGGAGGGCTCGCTGGACAAGCTAAGCATTTCCAAGGATTATATTTTTGATATAGAAAACAAAAAATACCTTCATATAAGCGACCTTAAGGAAGATGTGTCCGGCGATTATGTAAGCTTCATCCGCGCACAGCTTTCGTCTGCCTCGTCGACAGACGCCTTCTTCGCATTTACGGAGAAGGCCGGAGCACACCTTTCGCCGGAACGGCGAATATCGCTTCGCTTTTATGATGACCTTGCCTACATTCACACTCTTCGCGAAAATGAGGAGGGGCTTTCCGGAAGACTTGGCCGTGTTACCGTAATTTTTACCGAGCTTTTAAAGTCCGGCGCCGCTGAAATTACAGCGCCCTATTATTCGGAATTTATACGGCTTTACCGCCGTTTTATAAAGGCACATTCCGCACTTATTCCGCTGGAAATTTTGCGCCGGCTTATATTAAATTACGACCTGTGCCCCGAAAAGCAACAATCAGAGCTTTACGACCTTTTATCCCTTGATATTGAGCTTTGCATGAAAATATCCGATGACGAAGCGCTTTTCAACCATATTGATGCAATGCGTTCCTCATCCGTGCTTTACGAAAAAATAATTGAAACAAAAATGCTTCCCGGCAAGGGGCTTATAAAGCGCTATTTCAGTTATTTGTTCGAAAAAAATCGCACCGTTCATGCACTTATGGAGTTTGCCGACAGCGTGTATGCGGATATGCCGCAAATGCAGACCAACGAAATTTTCAACACCATGCTGAAGGAGCGCGCCGTAAGCCTTTACAACACTTCCGGTGACAGGCTGGCCGCAGTTTCATACCTTGATAAGAAGGCCGCGGAGCTTAATGAAAAATATCCCCATGCGCTGCCTGCAGCAAGCGAAATTTACATGTATGCGTTGGAGTGTTTCATGACCTCCTACACCGTGGCCGATGCCACCTATGCGGAGCTGGAGCTTTTCCCCCTTTCGGGCGCGGATACACTAACACCTGAAATTGCGTTAAAGCACACGGTTTTGCTTGCCGCAAAGGAAATTCTTGCTCTTACGGACGATTTGGCGCTTTCGTTTTTAAACTACGATTCCTTCGGCTTTGATTTCATCTCTGCCAAGCTTTCGGACGATGCCACCATTGCGAAAAAGGCGGAGGATGAGCTCAAGGAAATTTTGCGCCACGCAATTTGCGAAAAGAAAGATGCGCCCAAGCGTATGCTTTTCACCATTGCTTACTACGCGGAAAGCTCTAAAAGACCCACGCACAAGGTAGGTTTTGATAACATTTATGCATTTATTGACCGTCACCTTCCCCCGGGCAGTGCCATAGAATTTACAGAGTGGTACCTTTCCTGTGAGCTTTTTATGACACCTATTTACTCAAATGGGCGAATTAAGCGTGAGGTAAGCCCCAAAAAGCCGGACCTTACCGAGCTTTCGGCCTTTTACGATGCAACGGTGCGTTATTTTG
The DNA here is from genome assembly GCA_964542085.1 of uncultured Ruminococcus sp. Taxonomy (GTDB): domain Bacteria; phylum Bacillota; class Clostridia; order CAKSNL01; family HGM11501; genus HGM11501. The sequence goes on from CAZITC010000013.1 coordinate 11,193, forward strand.
CCGGCCACGGAAAAGCACTTGTAACCGACCGCAACACAAAAAAGCTAAAAAAATCAACCGATGCCGTTGCCGTTCTTCATCCGGATTACCGCGCGCTGACCTTAAAATTCAGAAAGTCGCTTAAGCTTATAGTGCGGGAAAATTACACTCCGGCAAAAAGGCTTGCCGATAAAATCGTTTCCGCAAAAAACTTCAAATTTATAATGATTGTTATTGCGCTTGCGGCAGTTATTGCCACCGGCATAGGGATAGGCTCCTACATTTCGCGCCGAGTAATGAGCGGCATTGCCGAAACAAAAAGCTATGCCGACTCACAGGTTTTAACGCTTGACCGCACCAACTGGTCGGCCTATAAGCTTAAAAAAGACGGCACCTACCTGCCC
>CAZITC010000014.1:0-11170 GCA_964542085.1 uncultured Ruminococcus sp.
CCGCTTCCGCGGTCGTGAAATTAACCATTCTTCATTGGGCGTTCAGCTTCTTAAGCGCGTTGCCGAGGCCTTGGCCGAATTCGGTACCGTTGAAAAAAAGCCCAAGCTCGAAGGCCGCAACCTTTTTATGATTGTTGCGCCCATCGAAAAGAAATAAGTCCAAAAGCAGCAATGCTTTAGAATAAATTTTTACTGAGAGGAGTTTAATAGTTATGCCCAAAATTAAGACGCACAGAGGCGCCGCAAAGCGTTTAAGACTCACCAAAAACGGTCAGATTAAGCGCGGAAAGGCTTTTAAGAGTCATATATTAAACAAGAAGAGCACCAAAAGAAAAAGAAGACTCAGAAAGGGCGGTTACTTAAGCGTTTCCAACGCAAAGGTAATGAAGACCCTTATTCCCTACAAATAATACCAGGAGGATTAAGAAATGGCTAGAATTAAAGGCGCTATGAGCGCAAAAAAAAGACATAAAAAGGTACTTAAGCTGGCTAAAGGCTATGTTGGTGCCCGCTCCAAGGTTTACAAGGTTGCAAAGCAGTCCGTAATGAAGGCTCTTGACTATGCTTACATCGGAAGAAAGCAGAAGAAGAGAGATTTCAGAAGACTTTGGATAACCAGAATCAGTGCTGCTTGCAAGCTGAACGGAATGAACTATTCTCAGTTCATGAACGGACTCAAGAAGGCAAACATCACTCTTAACAGAAAGATGCTTTCCGAAATAGCAATCAACGATCCTTCTGCATTTGCTGAGCTCGTTGCAAAGGCTAAAAGCGCTTTAGCATAACAAAAAAGGAGCTGTAATTTTTACAGCTCTTTCTTTTTAAGCACTTTGATGGAGGATGCTTATGATAAACCTTTCCGCTTCAAACGACAAAATCAAATATATTAAAAAGCTTGCCCGTAAAAGGGAGCGCGAAAAAAACGGCGAATTTGTAATTGAGGGTACCCGTGCCGTAACGGATGCAATAAACAACGGCGCCGAGATTTCCTTTGTTATATTGAGGGAGGCCTCTTCTCCGGCTTTCGACCCCGCAATTCCTCAGTTTTCCACGGACGGCAAAACCTTCGCTGAAATAACCGATACCGAAAGTCCACAGGATATGCTTGCTGTCGCCAAGGCGTGCCCTACTTCAGCTTCGCAAATTGTTGAACGTGACATGGAAACGGTTGTTCTTTGCGACCGTGTTCAGGATCCGGGCAACATCGGCACAATAATCCGCACGGCAGATGCCGTGGGCAATGCCGCGGTTATTCTTTCCACCGGCTGTGCCGACCTGTATAACCCAAAGGTAATCCGCTCCACCATGAGCTCTATATTCAACATTCCCGTTGCGAAGGATGCCGACCTTAAGGAGGCTATCGCCCAACTTTCCGCCCGCGGATTTAAAATAATATGCGGTGCCCTGTCCCCGGCCTCAGTCGACCTTTACGATGCAGATTTTTCCGGCAAATGCGCCGTAATCATCGGGAATGAGGGCTCCGGAGTTTCACAGGAGCTTATTTCCCTTTGCGATGTTGCGGTTAAAATCCCCATGCGCGGTAAGGCGGAGTCATTAAACGCCTCGGTCAGCGCCGGCATTTTAATGTACGAGGTTTTAAGGCACAATAAAAAAGACTAACGCCCTTGCGGCCGCGGTCTATGCCCCTCCGCAAAATCTGCTCACCGTCAATCAAAATTCAGCAAAAAAGCCCTTGCGAAAGCAAGGGCTTTTTTGTTTCATTCAAAAATAAATTGCAACAATATATATCATGCTTGCCTACGGCTCCACGCGCTGACTGCTTTTATTCTCCCGTATTTTATGCAGGTTAAATCACATTATCTCAAGTACACCGTCAGTAAAAATTCCAGGGTATAAATAATCCGCCCTTCGGTTTTACGAAACAGCAACTACAAAGCTTACATAAAAAAACAGAGCGGCAAAACCGCTCTGTTTATTTGGCACTAAAAATTACTCAGCAACGTAGCCGTCAACATACTTTGTGTTGAACTCTACAGCCTTAGCTTTAAGTGACTCGGTGTTCTCTGCAATGTGTGTTGCAACAGCCTTACCCGCGTTCATATCACCAACGAACTTGTCACCGATTTCCCATACGTTCTTATAGAATATTCTGGGAAGGAAATAAGCGTTCTCCAAGGTTTCTTCCCAAATTGCAAAGTCTTCCTCGTTCATGTTAGCCTTATAGGTTTCTTCTGTAACCATTTTAGCCTTAGAGTCAGCCATATAGCATGCAAGCGTGAATGCGCAGGGAAGCTTATCCTCAGAAACACCTGCCGGGAACAGGAAGTGTGAGTCTGTAAGATAAGAGCTTATGCTACCGTCCTCGGTGGGGAAGTTGATGTATCTGATAACATCGGTGGTTTCCTGTGAGATCTCATCCTTTACAAGGTTGGGCATAACTTCGTCACGCATGATAACGTTTCTCTGAGAAACACGGCCGGTTGTCTTTATATCATACTGGGGATCTGTAAGAAGGGTGCCCCAGAAGGTAAGCCACTCATTGTTTGCCTGCTGGTCATATGTAACAGTAACTTCGCCTGTTTTATCGTTCCATGTGGACATGTACTTACCGCCAACGTGAGGTCTTGTATATACGCCCTTGGAGCCTGCGCCCAAAGCCTTTGCCTGCTTGTTAAGCTCTAAGTAAGCGTCCATTGTCCAAGCGCCTTCCTGGTAATACTCGTAAGGAGTCTTAAGACCAAGCTCCTTCATCCAGGTTTCGTTGTACGCAAGGTACCAAACCTCCTGCATGGGAAGTGTGCTTACGCCGTAATACTCGCCGAGCCACTTTGTTCCTTCAACAGTAATCTCATCAATTAAATCGTTATTATCATAATCAATTAAGTCTGTTACGGGTGTGTAAAGCTCTTCAGCGAAGGTAAGCGGGAATACAGAAATACCGAAGCAATACTGAATTTCCCAAGGATCCTCTGCCATGATAACGGAAACAAGGTCATCACCCATACCGTCACCGCCACCGATAAGGAACGATACCTTCGTACCGTACTCCTCGGTAAACTTATCAGCGCCTGCCGCAAACTCATAGTTTAACGGGTCATCATTGAAAAGTCTGTAGCCGGCAACTCTGATTTCCATGTCAGCCCAGTCTTCTGTGTTGAATGTTACCTTCTCGCCGCAGCCTACAAAAGAAGCAACGATAGCGAGGCAAGCAACAATCGCCAAGATTTTTTTCATCATTTTTTTCTTTCCTCCATTATTTTTATTTTCCCTCTCGGGCACGAATGGCCCCGTAATGCCGTCGGAACCACAATGTAATTGTATTATATACCAAAATTGCTTTTCGGTCAAGTGGTTTTTTAAAATATTTGCACAGAATTTAATTCAAACGCCGAAAATTCGGGAACTTTTCTTGCTTTTTCGCACAATCACTGCTATAATGTTAGGCGGAGGATGATGATTTTGAGAATGAGAAAAAGAGCGCACCTTGCCGAAAGAATAGAAGGGTGCGGCGATTATGCAATAAACACGGCCGAGGAGCTTTTATCCTTTTCGAACGGACGGCCGCTTCATATAGAAATCGGCTGTGGAAAGGGGCGTTTTATCATTAACACCGCCCTTCAAAATCCCGATGTGTGCCATCTTGCCGTGGAGCAATGCGAAAATGTTGCAATTTTGGCGGCGGAGCAAGCAAAACGGGCGGAGGTTAAAAACCTTCGCTTTGCCATGAAAAACATCGCACTTCTGGACGAGGTACTGTCCGAGGGTGCGGTTTCACGGATTTACCTTAACTTTTCCGACCCGTGGCCGAAGAAAAAGCGCGCAAAGCGCAGGCTTACCCACCCGGATTTTCTGCGCCTTTACAAAAAATGGCTCTCTCCGGAGGGTGAAATTTTCTTCAAAACTGACAATGCAGGACTGTTTGAATTTTCCTTAAACAGCTTTGCCGGCGAGAACTTTTTGCTTTCCGCAATTACCTTTGACCTGCACAAAAGCGATTTTGAGGGCAATATTATGACGGAGTACGAGGAGCGCTTCGCCGCCGAGGGAAAGCCCATTTACAGACTGGAGGCACGTAAACGCGCCTAAAACCGCATTGCGGTGACCGGGATATTGCCGTCATGAGAACAACCCCTCCGTGCAAAATCAAAGATTTTGCTCCCTTACACAGGGTGAGGCTTATCGTTGCGGCGAAACCACGCATATCCAAAGCTTTTTAACCACCGGCATTGCCGGTGGTTGTCGTTTCAAAAACCAAAAAGGGTAACGCAAATTTTGCGTTACCCTTTTGTTTTTTGATTTTCAATCCCATGCCCGGCTTTTCGTGCCAGACCTTTTAAGCGAAGGCGAGGCGCTCCCTTTGCCATTTATTTGCTCCCTGGCGGATTTCTTCGGCAAAAATCTATACCGGTATGTGCTCAAACTTTAAGATCGAACACTATTCCGTAATGGTCCGAAGGGTATTTTCCGTCAAAGGTATCGTAAATCACCTTGGAGGAAACGGGGGTTATTTTATCGTTAATAAAGCAATAGTCAATGTGCTCGCCGGTATAACTCGGATCGTAATTGTGGAAGGTGGTGTTAAAATCCTTCGCGGTCACGGCATTCACATCCGTAAAATAGCTTGTCATTCTTTCATATGCCGGCTTTTCGGGCTGCATATTAAAATCACCTGTTATAAATGTCGGGTAATTTGAAATTTGTTCACTGCGCTGCTTTATCAGCTCCACACTTTTAATTTGGTTTTCGTTGCCGAAGCCGAAGTGAGTGTTCATAAAAGTAAAGGTTTTTCCGCATTCCTTGCACTTTAACACGGCGTAAAGGCACGTTCTGTTGCACTTGTAATCATCCCAGCCGCCTGACTCGGTATCCGGGGTATCTGAAAGCCAGAAAACGCCTTTTTCCAGGCACTCAAACGTATCCTTTTTCCAAAGAATGGGGGTGGATTCAAAGTTATTGGAGGCACGCCAACAGTTGAAAATTTCATATTCACCGCCCCAGTATTCCTCAATAAGCTCCATCCACTTGGGAACGCACTCCTGAAATCCTATTACATCGGGCTTTATTCCGTCAATAATTTTTTTTAACCGCGGCCCCCTTTCAGCAATCGAATGGCCGTTAGGGTCATCCGTGTATCTTATATTGAATGTTAAAACCTTTGGCATTTTTATTCTCCCTTTCTTATTTTTAATTAGTGTAATAGCTGTTAACAGCTTTAGATACCGTCCTTTAATGCTTTAACAACCTTCGTTGCCATGAATTTTTCGCCATGATGTTGCTTTCGCAACATTATTTGAATTGCCTTAATAATGCACAAAGCGCAATCCAATGATTTCAAACTTTACGTAACATTTATTATATCACGAATGCATCGCCCTTTCAAGTCCCAATTGCCTGTTTTTTCTGCATTTTGCGCCAAGCAAAAAAGCCGTAAACATCATTTGCCAAAAAGGCGGCAAAGCAAACCGTCACAGAATAATACGGCTTATAAGTTGCCGCGGCCATGGTCCACAGCACAATAAGCACAACATCGTTTGCGGCATAGCCAAGCGAAAAATAAGGATTTCGTCTGAAGGTCAGATAAACCGAAACAAAGCTTGTTGTTACCGAAACTGTGCTGAAGAAAATATTGGCCGTGTTAAAATACTCCAATACAAAATAAAAAGCAAAGGTAACGGCGGTGGCAAGAAGCCACATAAACACCCATTCCTTTTTCGATATATTTTGCACCTTCACCTGGCTTCTTTTTCCGTTATAGGGATTTTTCAGCCATGATATAAGCGCAAAAAGGGCCATGGGGCCGGTCATTCCGACGTAGGTTATCATTTCACCGTAATAGGCAAAGCCGTAGGAAATTATGCCGTACATAATACTGAATATAACCATAAGCGCCTGGCCCAGCGGATTACCCTTTGCGTTAAGAATTATTGACGTAACGCCGATAAGCGATGCCGCAAGCGTCATATAACCGTCAGCCTCGAAGGCGAAAAAGGAGCCTATGATTAAAATGCAGGAAAAAAGCCAAAGAAAAATTTCACGTTTTTTAAAATATCCTTTCATAAAAAACCTTTCTATAAAATCATTTCCAAAAAATAAGCATCCGATGAGTATATCTTCAAAGACCTAACGATATACTATCGAATGCTTATGCATTACTACCCGGTGGCAGTATTATTTAATTTTACAGGCTGAGCGAGCGGCGCTCCTCAGTATCCACAATTCTTACAACAATTGCCGCAACCTCTGCTCTTGTAATGTTGCTTGACGGTGCGAAGGTACCCTTTTCGTCATTACCGGTAAGTATTCCGGCGCTATACAGGCGCATGATTTCATCGTAATACTTAAGTCCTGCTTTAACATCGGGAAGTGAGCTTATGCTGTTTTTCTTTGAATACTCCTCGGCCGGCAAAACATTTGCAAAAATGTAAGCCATTTCCGCCCTTGTTGCCGTCTTGTTGTAATTTACAAAATCAGATTTGTCGATTATCTTCTTGGAAATGACGTAATCAACATAATCGTCATACCAATTTGTTTTTCCGGTGGTGGAAAACTTGGTTTCGTCATCATAATAAGTATCCGCGATACGTGCGGCAATGGTAATTGCCTCCGCAATGGTTAAGCTACCTGTCGGGTCAAATATCTTGTCACCCTTACCCTTCAAAAAGCCGTATCTGTAAGCGCTTTTTATAACGCCCGTCTGCTCCGAGCCGTACCATGCACTCTCATCAATATCCGTAAAGAGCGATGTTCTGTAGCTTGTGATGTATTTGAAATTGCTCATTGCACTTGCCGGCTCGTCCTTCTTTTCATCCTCATCGTCTGCTTTGTCCATTACGGTAATTATAACCGAGCCTACAAACGGATCGTCATCCTCAGAAAGACCGGAATAGGTCAAGGTTATTTTTCCGATCTTATTCGGAACAAAGTAAACATCAGAAATATCAATTTCATCATCGGCATTGTAATAGCACTTGGTGCTTGATTTAAGCTTGCTGTCCACCCCGTAGTAAAGAACACCGGCGGAGCTTGAGGGAAGCTTAAACTTAATATATTCAAGCTTTTCTCTGAAAAGGCTTCTGCTTTCGGAGTTAAAGTCCGACCCAACAAGATAAATCTTTTCGCCAAGGCTGCCGGAATACTTAATATCGTCTGCCTCATCCTCTTCATCGTCATATCTTGATGAGGAGCTCGATGAGGAAGAGCTTGACTCTCTCACCGTTATTCTTATCTCACCTTTATAGCCGGTACCGTCTACCGTGTAGCCGGTGTATGAGATAACAGCGGTGCCGGTGTAGCCGCTTCCCGGAACATAGCTTATATACTTAATGTATCTGTCCCCGTCGTCATAGTAATATCTTCCGCCGGAGGTTATACGCTCATTCTCGTAATCATCATAATAGCTGTCGTACTTGTAGTAAAGATAGCCGTTCGAAACATCTGATATGCGGATATAATCCAGCTTTTCACCCGTTACGTTTCTGGACTCGGTATTAAAGTCCGATGCTGAGAAGGTTATATAGCTGTCGTTCCTTACCGAATAGGTAATATCGTCCGCAAGCTCCACATTTTCCGTGTCAACCTTAATTGAAATGCTTCCGTTACAGCTGTCACCGTCAATGTTAAATGCCTCATAGTCAATAATTACCGTTCCGTTATACTCCTCCTCCGGAACATAGCCCACAAGATAAAGGTAGGGTGACTTGTTGTAATAGTATTTTGAGTTATACCAAACGCTTTCTCTGTCGCCCTCTTCCTCGTCGTAGTCATAATAAAGCGTGCCGCGCGAGGGATAGTCAAACTTAACGTAGGAAACCTTGGAGCCCGTTTGATCCAAGCAGAAATTGTTAATGTCCGAAGCGTTGATGAACACAACCTCACCGTTGGTTTCATAGGTTGCTCCGGCCGCCGCGTCAAACCTTATTCTTATTACGCCGGTATACTCCGTATCATCCGTGCTGTAAGCGTAATAGGTAATTTCCACCGTGGTAGCGGCCTTTTTATTTGCCACAAAGGTTACCTTGTTTAACATATAGTCCGAGTCGCCGGAGGAATTTCTGTAAAACTTGGTATCCTCATCAACCTCAATATTATAGCGGTCGGACGCGCTGTAGTCATAATAAAGTGTGCCGGCGCTTGTTGAAGGAAGCTCAAACATAACATAGCTTAACATAAAACCGGAGTTTCTGCACACGCGGTTAATATCATCCGCGCTGATTTTAAGCTTTCCGCCGGGCGCAATGTCATATGTAATCTTATCAAGGTCACCGGATACCGTGCCCTCTTCTACAGTGATAACAACCTTACCGGTGAAGCTTTTATAATTTGTGCTGGTGTAGCCGGTGAAGGGAATTTCCACCTTGCCGGAATAATTTGCCTTGGGAACAAAGGTTACCTTCGAAATAAGCATTGTGCTGCTGTAGGATGAATTTCTGTAAAAATCCATTCTTTCGGTTACCTTTTCCTCATAATCCCCCTCATAATCATACCAAAGTGAGCCCTTGGAGGATGCGGGCTGCTCAAAATTAACATAATAAAGATTTTCGCCTGTTTTTTCCAAGCAGTATTTTTCAAAATCAACGATTTTGAAGGTCAGCGTATAATCGCTTTCCGTTGTATACTTTATGTCCGCCGGCTCACTTTCGGTAGCTACTCTGGCAGAATTAGCCTCCCCCTCTTCGGAGGCAGAAAATGCCGGCATTGCCGAAAACACAAGCGTTGAAGCGAGCATAAATGCCAAAAGCTTTTTTTTCATTTGTTTATACCCCTTTCCCTCTTTTGCAAAAATAGTCTCTAATAAATTATAACATTTTGCAGGCACATTGTCAATACATCTAAATTTTTATAATTGTTAACTTTTTATTACTTGCGGCCAAGTTCCTTTGTTTTTTCGCACGCCTTTATAACTGCGTCCATGGCCGCGCTTGAAAAGCCGCCGTCCTCCATGGCCTTAACGCCGGCAATTGTGCTTCCGCCCGGTGAGCACACCTCATCCGTAAGCTCGCCCAAATGCTTCCCTGAGGAAAGAGCGTATTCACAGGCCCCCTTAAGCGTTAAAAGCGCATAGTAATCCGCCTTTTTCTTGGGAAGTCCGCAAAAAAGCGCACCCGATGAAAGCGCCGCCGCAAACTTATACACAAAGGCAGGGCCACAGCCCGAAAGCGCACTCGCCGCATTCATAAGCCCCTCAGAAAGCTCCTCAACAGCTCCGGAAGCAGCCATAAGCGTCAAAAACTGCGCCTTTTCCTCATCCGTCACATTATCCGAGGTGCACATCAATGTTAAACCGCTTCCCACGGCAACCGGCGTATTTGGCATAATTCTTATAATCTTTTTTCCGGCTCCGAGGCTATCCTCCAGCGTTTTTAACGAAATTCCGGCAAGCATAGAAACAATTACCGCCTCGCTGTTTTTTTCAATAGCCGGCATAATTTCCTTCGCCACCTCGGAAAGCTTATTCGGCTTAACCGCAAGAAAAACGAATTTTGCCTGCTCTGCCGCCTCACACGCCGTTCCGGCATGACAGGAAAGCTTTTTTGCCCGATTTTCGGCATTTTCCTTACAGCTTGCCGAAAGGACGACCTCATCCCCACCGACAGCATAAGCCGCCGCGGTTGCAAGCGCAAAGCCCATATTACCACTTCCTACAAAGCCCGCCTTATATTTTACCATAACCAAAACCTCCTAACGGATTTGACCCGTTCCTTCAATAACATATTTATAGGTTGTAAGCTCACAAAGGCCCATCGGCCCCCTTGCGTGAAGCTTTTGCGTGGAAATGCCCATTTCACAGCCCATGCCGAATTCTCCGCCGTCCGTGAAGCGTGTGGAGGCGTTAACGTAAACCGCCGCGCTGTCCGTTGCGTTTACAAAACAGCTTGCGGCATCGGCGTCACTTGTGATTATTGCCTCGCTGTGATTTGTGGAGTGGGCAAGCACGTGCTGTGCGGCCTCATCAACCGAGCCGACAATTTTTACCGCCAAAATATAATCCAAAAACTCGGTATCAAAATCCTCTTCAACCGCGGCAGTGCCGTCGATTATTTTCATCGCCTCCGCGCAAAGCCTAAGCTCCACCGGTGTTTTGCCCTCGGAAAGTCTTTTATCGACAAGTCTTTCCCTTAACAAAGGAAGAAATTTTTTTGCAATATCCCGGTGAACAAGGCAAACCTCCTCCGCGTTGCACACGGAGGGGCGGGAGGTTTTTGCGTTTTCAATAATATCAAGGGCCATGGAAATATCGGCCGATTTGTCAACATAAATATGGCAAATGCCCGTTCCGGTTTGTATGCAAGGCACGGTTGCGTTTTTAACGCAGGAGGAAATAAGCCCCTTGCCGCCGCGCGGAATTAAAAGGTCAACCTTTCCCTCCGCCGTCATCAGGCACATAGCGCTTTCGCGCGAGGTATCCTCCACAAGATTTAAAACATTTTCGTTTACCCCTGTTTTTACAATGCCGGCTTTAAGCGCCTTAACAATTGCGGCCGCACTTTCGTGCGCTTCCTTTCCGCAGCGGAGCACGCACGCATTTCCGCTTTTTAACGCCAGAGCCGCCGCATCCGAGGTAACATTCGGACGGCTTTCGTAAATTATTGCCACAAGGCCTAAAGGCACCCTTTTTTTATGAATTACAAGCCCGTTCGGACGTGTAATGCACGAAATATCGCTGTTGACCGGGTCCTCCAAAAGGGTAATTGCTCTTATTCCCTCCGCCATTTGGTGTATTCTTTCACCATCTAACCTTAAGCGGTCTAACATAACCTGAGTAATCACACCCTCCGATGCGGCCATATCCTTTTCGTTTGCGGCCAAAATATCCTTCGTGCAATCCTCCAGGCACTGTGCCATATGCATGAGCATGGTATTTTTCACGTTCGAGGGCAGATTTTTTATATCGGCAACGGCCGCCTTTGTTATATCCAAAATTTGATTGGTCGTCATTGGCTCACTCTCCCCTTAAAAAACGTTCCCACCTGCTTGCCCTCGGCAATATCATATAAAATTTCCGGGTTTTTGCCGTTTGCAATTATCATATCACATCCGGACGCGGTTGCAAGCTTTGCTGCAGAAAGCTTTGTTATCATTCCGCCGGTGCCCAGCGAGCTTTCACTCGGGCGCGCAAGCGCTTCGATTTCTTCTGTTATTTCATAAACCTCTTTAATCAGCACGGCAGACGGGTCGGTTTTAGGATTTTTATCATAAAGCCCGTCAATAT
>CAZITC010000015.1:0-11122 GCA_964542085.1 uncultured Ruminococcus sp.
GTATATAATAGGATTAATACAATATACTATACGGCATAATGCTCATTTTCTGCTAACCGGGGGAAAGCAGATTGTGCAGTGCCGGGCAATTTATTACATTTCTACAGGAGGTTTTAAAATGACGTCAAGAAAAGCTACGGCCGTATTACTTGCTATGCTTGTCGCACTGACAAGCTTTAATGTGATTGTGCCGCGAAATGCCGAGGCTGCTGCAAGCACAACCTTTGAAGCTCTTGATTTCACCTATGATAGGGACGATGTATATACCAACTATATACAGCAGTATGAAAATGCCGCTCGCCCCGAGGCTGAAATTTATGTTCCCGCTTCTTCGTTTGCACAGGTAAGCAACCCGGAAACTGTTTTGGGCTTGGGTGAGCTCGACGGTATGACCGAGGTTGTTGAATTTAAGGAGGATGTTCAGTCTGCACTGTATCAGGTGAACGTTCCGGTCGCAGGCCTTTACAACATTAAGTATTACATAAAAGGCCATGAGGATATTAAAAACGATATGGAGTTCGCGGTAAAAATAAACGGGGAGTCGCCCTTTAACGAAGCGATGACAATCCGCTCTACCCGTGGTTGGAAAAACGGCAACGAGGGCTTTAGCGTTGTTGTCGATGAGGAAGGTAACCGTACTGCCGAGTTTATGCGTGATCGTGAGAACGATATGCGTCCCACCCAGATTAAGTCGCTTAGGTGGAGGCAGGAGTGGTTGGTTGACTCTGCCGGCCTTATTGACGAGCCTCTTTCCTTCTATTTTAATGAGGGCGTAAACACACTTGAGATTGTGACAGTCGGCGAGCCCTTTTATATTGCCGGTATAACCATTTGCCAATATAATGCCCCCAAGCCGTACTCGGAAGTTAAACAGTTGTATGATGCGGCAGGCTACAAGCCGGCTGCAAGCCAGTTTAAGGTGCAGGCAGAAACAGCAGATGAATTTTCCGATTCATCGCTTTATCCCATTTCGGTTAGAAATAACTCTCAAATGGAGCCGTACCACACAAGCAAAACGAGGCTGAACGCGACCGGCGGCTCTAACTGGGGCGGTGCAAGAAGCTGGCTTCAGTGGACGATTGAAGCTCCGGAATCCGGCCTGTACCAGATGGCCATTAAGTTCCAGCAGAGCGAATACACCGGAATGAACGCAACAAGAAGCATATATGTTGACGGAGAAATTCCTTATGCTGAGCTTAAGCACGTTAAGTTTAGCTATGACTCGGGCTGGCAGACAATGAAGCTTGAGGATGAAAACGGCGAGCCTTATTACATATATCTTTCCGAGGGAACTCATACCATGCGTATGGAGGTTAACTTGGGTGAAATGGCAAGCATTGTGGATAGGCTTACCACTGTTACTTACAGGCTTAACAGCATTTACAGCTCCATAGTAATGTTGGCCTCTACCACACCGGATGCTTACAGAGATTATTATTACGATACAAAAATCCCCACTCTTGTTGATGACCTTAAGTGGACGAGAAATGAAATTCTGGAAATAAAGGACGCTATCGTTGAGGTTACCGGAACATCGAGCAGTCAAACGGCAACCCTTGAAAGCTTTTTGACTCAGCTGAATATTCTTATTGATGATACGGACGAATTCAGCAAAAGACTGGAAAGCTTTAAGAACAATATTACTTCACTCAGCCAGTGGATTGTTGATAATAAAAAACAGCCGGTTAAGCTTGACTATATTGTTTTCGGTCCTGAAGATATGAAGCTTGACAAGGCTGAGGCAGGATTATTCAAGGGTCTTTGGGAAGGTACAAAAACCTTCTTTGCATCCTTTGTTGAGGATTACAACATAATCGGTAATGTTGAGGGTGCGGGAAGAAAGGTTAAGGTTTGGGTTAACACCGGCCGTGACCAGATTAACATACTCAACAACATGGTAAACGATGAGTTTACTCCCGAAACAGGCATAAATGTTCAGCTTGAGCTTGTTCAGGGTTCACTTATTGAGTCAACCCTTGCAGGCAAGGGACCGGACGTTGCACTTATGATTGCATCTGACCAGCCCGTAAACTATGCTATCAGAGGAGCCTTGGTTGACTTATCTCAGTTCGGACCACAGGACCTTGACGGTGACGGAGAATATGAGATTAAGGGCTTTAATGATGTGTATTCAAGATTCAGCCGTCAAAACTTCGAAGCCTTCGCGTTCCAGATGAATGAGCATAAGGATAACGAAGCGGCGCATCAAAACGAAGTGTGGACGTGCGAAAGCTGTGGTACGGAAAATACAGAGAGTATTTGTGTAGGTTGCGGCTTCAAAAAATATTATGCATATTATGCAGTGCCCGAAACACAGACCTTTAACATGATGTTCTACAGAAAGGACATTTTGGCACAGCTCGGTCTTGGCGTTCCGGAAACCTGGGATGACTTCTATGCAATGCTTCCGGTGCTCAGAAGAAACAACTTGGAGGTCGGCGTTCTTTCCACAACAATGTATCAGATACTTCTGTATCAGTACGGCGGCACCTTCTATTCTGAGGACCGTCGCAGCTCCGGACTTACAACAGATGCGGCAAAGAAGGCATTTGTTGAAGTAACCGATTGCTTCATTAAATACGATTTCCCGATAACCTTCAACTTCTACACAAGATTCAGAAGCGGTGAAATGCCTATTTCCATTCAGCCGTATAACCAGTTCAACCTTATCAATGCGGCGGCTCCTGAAATTCAGGGCTTGTGGGATATGACAAAGGTACCCGGCACCAAGAGGGAGGACGGTACAATTGACTACGGTCAGAACGTTTCCTCTACCGGTTGCATAATGTTTGAAAATACCAAGGATAAGGAAGCGGCATGGGCATTCATTGAGTGGTATACAAGAGATGATATGCAAGCACGCTACGGAACTGAGCTTGAGTCCATTCTCGGTGCGGCAGGCCGTTATGCTGCGGCAAGCAAGGGTGCATTTGAAGAGCTTGCTTGGACAAGGCAACAGTCAAAACTTTTGAAGGAGCAGATGGAGGACTTAAGCGGTGTTCCCGAGGTTCCCGGAAGCTACTTCACAGCAAGAACAATTACGCTTGCGTTCAACGATTCTTATATCGAGTTTGAAAATCCGTACAAGGCACTTTCCGAGCGTGCGGAGGATCTTGACGACGAAATTGCAAGAAAATATGAAGAATTCGGATTATATTAATAGGAGGTGTGGATTTTGTTGAACTTTAAAAAGAAAAAAGATGTTCTCCCGAATGAGAATAAGAAGAATACGTGGCTTGAAATAAAGAAGAATAAATCCAATTACCTTCTTATTGCTCCGTACATGATAATCTTCATTATATTTACCGTTGTTCCGGTAATTAGCTCCATGGTTTTAAGCTTCACTTATTTCAATATGTTCCAGTGGCCGGAGTGGAGAGGTTGGCTTAACTACAGAAGACTTTTCCTGGAGGATGATATTTTCCTCATAGGTCTTAAAAACACATTGATGTTTGCGTTTATTTTGGGCCCCACAAGCTATGTTTGTTGCTTCTTCTTCGCATGGCTTATAAATGAACTTCCGCCCAAGATAAGAGCGTGCATGACACTTTTGTTTTACGCTCCTTCGATGTGTTCATCCATATACACAATATGGCTGTTCATCTTCAGCGGTGACTCAAACGGTCTTATCAATTCCTACCTTATGAAGTGGAACTGGATAAGCTCTCCCATTCAGTGGTTTACGGATACGAATTATAACGTAAAGGTTATAATCATTATCCAGTTGTGGTTAAGCTTGGGCACAAGCTTTCTGTCCTTCATTGCAGGCTTCCAGTCCTTGGATAAAACCTATTTTGAGGCCGGCGCAATAGACGGTATTAAAAACAGATTTCAGGAGCTTATTTACATCACCGTGCCTTCAATGAGACCGCAGATGATGTTCGGCGCAGTAATGCAGATTGCAAGCTCATTCGGTATCGGCCCTGTTTGCCGTACCTTGGCGGGCTTCCCCAGTACAAACTATTCCTTACGTACCATTGAAACACATATTTACGACTACGGTACAACGAGATATGAAATGGGTTATGCTTCGGCAATTGCATTTTTCCTGTGCATAATGATGATAGTAACAAGAAACTTGATGGCGAAGCTCATCAGGGTTGACGATTAAGGGAAGGAGGGAATAAACGTGGCAGAAACGATAATTACTGCGGAAAACAAGGTTGTGGATATGAACGACCTGCCCGAGGAATTAAGGGAGCATGTTGCTCCGAAAAGAATGAGAGCCAAGAAAAAAAGGGTAAACCGTTCGCTTGGCGGCGATATAATGGTAATACTTGCCTTGGTTATCATGGGTGCATTCATGGGTGTTCCGCTTTACTACACAATAATTTCGGCTTTTAAGCCGCTTAACGAGCTTTTCATATTCCCGCCGAGATTTTATGTGGCACAGCCCACAATAAACAACTTTAAGGAAGTTCTTGCTCTGGCATCAAACCTTTGGGTGCCGTTCTCGCGTTACGTTTTCAACAGCGTGTTTGTCAGCGTTGTTGTTACCGTGGGACACGTAATTCTGGCTTCCATGGCGGCTTATCCGCTTGAAAAGGCAAAGTTCCCCGGTTCCAAGGGACTGTTCTCTCTGGTACAGATTACCCTTCTTTTCACGGGTGGTACAATGGCAATCCCCCAGTACGTTGTAATGGCAACACTGGGCTTGGTTAACTCCTACTGGGCATTGATTTTGCCGGCAGTGGGTGCCAGCCTCGGACTGTTCCTTATGAAGCAGTTCATGCGCGGTATTCCCAATTCCATGCTGGAGGCGGCGAAAATTGACGGCGCAAACGAGCTTACAATTTTTTGGCGCTTGGTAATGCCTAACGTTAAGCCCGCATGGCTTACACTTTCAATATTCTCTTTCCAGTCTATTTGGAATAACACGGGTAATAACTTCATTTATTCGGAGGAGCTTAAAATGCTTCCCACGGCGCTTAACCAGATCTATGCGGCAGATGCCTCCACCGGTGTCGGCAACGTAGCCCGTCAGGGAAGTGCGGCGGCTGTTGCACTTATTCTTATGATACCGCCGATAATTTTCTTCGTGGCAACACAGAGCAATGTCATTGAAACAATGGCGTTCTCGGGAATGAAAGACTGATAGGAGGGGGAGAAAAAATGGCTGTAAGTAAAAAAATGAAGCAGGCCGTGAAAATTCTTTCCTGCCTGGTACTGATAGCTTCGGTGCTTTGCTCCGGCTTAACCGTTTTCGCGGACGAGCCTTATAAGGGCTACAACTTCAACTATTACGGTGAGGCGTCTTCACCTAACGGTTACCTTCCGGTACATGCGTACAACGGAACGGAGTGGGGAGTAGGCTATCTTGAAAACCCGACCGACTTGTATGTTGATATATATGACAATCTTTATATACTTGATGCCGGCAACGGTCGAGTAATAAAGACAGACAGTAACTTGAATTTCCTTGCCGAAATTAATACATTTGTTACCGCGGAGGGTGAGGCAGTAACCCTTAACAACCCGCAGGGCCTTTGTGTTACGGATGATGGTGAAATTTATATTTGTGATACCTATAACAACAGAATTGTTGTTTGCGACCAGTCGGGTCTTATAAGAAAAATGTTCTATAAGCCGGAAACAACCTTGATGTCGGAATCACTTGCTTTCCTTCCGGAAAAGGTGTCGGTTACCGATACCGGTGACATGTACATCATTGCGGACGGCTTGGTTGACGGTGCTTTAATTATAACTGACGAAGGCGAATACAAGGGCTATTTCGGAACGGACGCGGTAACGCTTACATCTGATATGGTTAAGGTAGTATTCTGGCGTATGGTTATGACCGATGAACAGATAAGCAAGATGATGTCACCGCAACCCGTACCTTTTGACAATATGTATCTTGACGGTGACTTCCTTTACACCGCAACAACATATATTAGAGATGATGACCAAATCCGTAAGGTAAATCCCGCCGGCAATAACCTTTTTGCCGGCAACCAGTACGGTGAAGCTTATCCCGGCGGCGGTGTCGGCGGAAGCTATGAGCAGGCCGCATTTATTGATGTAAATGTTTCCGAGGAAAGCTTCTTCTACGGCTTGGACAAAACCTTCAGAAAGGTTTTTATGTACAACCAAGATAACGAACTTCTTATGATTTTCGGCGGCGAGGGTGATACACTCGGTAAGTTCACCAACCCTGTTGCAATTGAGTCAATCGGAAGAGATGTTGTAATCCTTGATATATCCAAGGAAAGCATTACCTTGTTTAAGCCTACATATTACGGAAATCAGATAATGAACGGCTCCTACAGATATGACCACGGCGATTACGAGGGTGCCTTGGAGCCGTGGAACGAGGTGCTTAAACTTAACGTTAACTCGGAGCTTGCTTACAGAGGTATTGCAAGAGCGGAATATCTTTCCGGCGACTATAAGTCGGCAATGGAGCATTATGCGGCCGCTTATGACAGGGATGGTTATTCAGAAGCACGCCAAAAGTACAGAACACAATATGTTTCACAGCATTTCTCAGTATTCATGGCGGTAATTCTGGCAATTGTTTTAGTACTTGTTGTTCTTGTTAAATGCAAGAAGAAAATTTATGCTAAATTTGGCTTTGAAACGCTTGAGCAGACCGGTTATGCGGGAATGAAGAAGTGGAAATATCCTTTCTACAATTTAATCCACCCCAGCGACGGTATGAGCGAAATGCGTTACAACAAAAAGGAGTCACTACCGCTTGCAATTGCTTTCATGGCAATTTGGTATATTTCTGCCGTTGTTATTAGGCAGTATGAGGACTTCATCTTCAATAGCAC
Organism: uncultured Ruminococcus sp.; assembly: GCA_964542085.1. Classification (GTDB taxonomy): domain Bacteria; phylum Bacillota; class Clostridia; order CAKSNL01; family HGM11501; genus HGM11501. Next base: position 6,777 of record CAZITC010000015.1, read on the forward strand.
CAATAAAAACGATATTAACATATTCATGATTTTGGCAACAACGGTAGGCATTGCTTTGGTGGGTTGCATAGCCAACTGGGCAATAACCACCCTTGTTGACGGTAAGGGTACCTTCAGAAACATATTCATTTATTGCTCATATGCACTTATTCCGTCAGCGGTTGCGGCGTTTATCGTTACGTTTATCAGCCAGTATATGATTGTAACCGAAGCGGTGTTCGTTCAGGCAATACTCTTAATCGGCTATGTTTGGACGGCAATACTTCTTTTCATCGGAATGATGACGGTGCACAGCTTTACATTTAAGAAAGCCGTAGCAATGGTATTCCTTACGGTGGTGGGTATGCTTCTCATAGTGTTCCTGCTTATGCTTATGGCGGTGCTTTACAGCCAGGTATCATCCTTTGTAACAACAATTATGTACGAAATATTCTATAAGTTTGCAATATAAGAAGGGAGAGAGAATGATGAAAAAATATTTATCTTGTTTATTGGCATTAACTCTCCTTGTGAGCTTATTTACAGGAGTTATTTCAACAGCTACCGGTGAGGAAGAGGGTGGCGAGAACACAGTCAGCGAGGAAACGATTGAAAGCTATGCGGACTCGGTGCGCACAAGAGCGGCGGACAACACAACAATTGAGCCGATATTTGAGCTTATAAGCGAAAACGATGCTCTTGCTCTTTATGCAATTACCACAAATGAGCAGGGAAGAATCGGTGAAATTTGCCTGCTTGATAAGGCAAGCGGCTATGTTTGGCGCTCTAACCCCATTGATGCAGACAGTGACCTTATCGGTCAGGCGGCAGGTCACGCATACTATCGTTCAAAGTCACAGCTTGTTATAAACTATGCACAGGGCTATAACCAGTTCGATATGAACAGCTACTTTGCATCAGTTATGAATGACCTTGTTACGGCAAAGGTGGATGCGGGAAAATCCGTAAGCTTTACCTTTAGATTTGCGGATGTTCAATTTGTTATTCCGGTAAGATATTCGCTTGAGGAGGACGGCTTTAAAGCAGAAATCCTTGTGAATGATGAGGAAGCAAAATTCGGTTATACCATAATGGGTAAGGTTTCGACCGGTAACTTCGGTACAACCGAGCAAGAAATTGACTACAACATCACGGAAATAAAGCTTCTTCCGGCCTTTGGCGCGACAAGCTACAATGAGGACGGTTACCTCTTCATTCCGGACGGAAGCGGTGCACTTGTTTATTACAATAACGGTAAGGACAATGTAAAACAGCCTTACAGCGCACCTGTTTACGGCAACTATAAGGACAGTCAGTCATCCGATTACAGAAAGGCTTCGGACAGATATTATCTTCCGGTATTCGGTACCGTTAAAAATGACGGCCATGCCCTTATGGGAATTATTGAGGATAATGCAAACGTTGCGTTCATAAGTGCAGAAGTAAGCGGTTATGAAACCGCATATAACAAGGTTTACCCGTCTTATCTGCACAAAATCATTAAGGGCGCCGATAAGGAAACCGCGGCTCAGCCCATGAGCATGGAGCTTAGGGACCCTGACAAGGATTTCGGTGTTAAGTACTTCTGCCTCTCCGGTGACAGTGCATCCTATGTCGGCATGGCAAAGTTCTACCGTGAATACCTTATTGAGGACAAGGGCATGAAAAAGTCGGATGACTTGAGAGATGCGGCTCTTTTCTTGGATATGTATGCTGGCGTTACTAAGAAAACCAGCATAATGGGTATTCCCTGGAATATTTTCGAGGTTATGACAACCTACGAGGATGTTCGAAACATTTCGGACGATATGACCGAGGCAGGCATTGACAATGTTGTGTTCCGCTATAACGACTGGATTAAAAAGAACAATCGAAACAAGGTGCAAACAGCACCTAACTTCGAAGGCTCAATCGGCGGTAAGAAGGGCTATACCAAAACCGTTGAATACTTAAATGGCAAGAACATGGGATTTTATTTGAACATTGATTTTATCAACTATTCAAAATCTGGTAACGGCTTTAGCAGACTTACCGACTCAATTAAATATCCCAACCAGGCACCGGCTTATCAAACAAGCGGAATTACAGCTCATGTAAGCATGGGAACAAGATGGTGCTTGCTTAAGGCGGACAAGGTTAAGGAGGCGGCATTAAGCTTTGCTTCCAAGTGTGAGAAGAACGGCATAACTTCAGTTTCTCTTGAAAACTTCGGAAATGCAATTTATTCCGACGGTACAAACAAAACCGGCCTTTCCAGAGGTCAGTGCATGAATACCTGGGAGGAAATAATTGCAAGCTATAAGGAACAGGGGTTAAATGTTCTTACAAACACGCCGGATGCTTATGCGGTTATCAATTCGGATGTTTTGATGGAAATTCCTTCAAAGAGCACCTACGTTGAAATTGCCGACGAGGGCGTTCCTTTCTATCAGATGGTGGTAAGAGGATATAAAACCTATACAACCGAAAACATAAATATGTCCAGCACACCGGATGAAATTATTTTGAATGCGGCGGAAACCGGAAGTAGCTTGCTTTACAGCCTCATTGCCGGTGACACCACAAACCTTAAGGAAACAACACTTAAGTACCTTTACAGCTGTAATTATTCCGAGTGGAAGGATGATATAATCGAGGATTATAAAAAGCTTTCCGAAACGCTCAGCGTCGTGGACGGCCAAACCATTGAAAACCACGAAAAGCTCGGCGAGGGTGTTTACAGAACAACCTATTCAAACGGTGTTGCAGTTTATGTTAACTACAATGAAAGCGATGTAAGCCTTGAAAACGGAGTAAGTGTTCCGGCAAAGGGCTATGTTGCGGAAAGGGGTGAGTGATAATGAACAAAAAAGAAAATACGGCCCCTTCACAGGTTGCGGCACAGGCTTTTGATGATAAGCCGAAGCGCCTTACAAAAGAGGAACGAGCAAAAATCCGTGAGGACAGAAAGCGTGCCGCGAAGAAAAGAAAAGCGGCGGCCGCTCTTTCGGAAAAGCAGGCGAGAGCAGGATATTGGTTTATTTCACCCTGGATTATCGGTGTTATATTCCTGTTCCTTGTGCCCGTTGTAACCTCGTTTATTTACTCTTTCTGCCGAGTTGGCGTAAGGGCGGGCGGTGCAAAGCTTGACTTTGTCGGTCTTGATAACTACATTTACATATTCACAAAAAGCGAATCGTTCCTTCCGGCGCTTGTAAATTCGCTTAAAGATATGCTTTATCAGGTGCCGATTATTGCCTTCTTCAGTATGTTCATTGCGCAAATACTCAATCAGAAGTTTGTCGGCAGAACGGTGGCCAGAGTTATGTTCTTCCTGCCGGTAATCATTGCCTCCGGTGTTGTAATTGAAATTCTTACAAAAACCGGTATGAGCACAACGGTAAACCTTGGTTCACAGTCAAATATTTTCACCTTCCAGGAGGAGTCGGCGATTATTAAAATCTTAAATCAGTCCGGCTTAAATCAAACAGTAATCACATATTTGAAGAGCCTTGTAAGTAATATTTTTGATATTACATGGAAGAGCGGTATCCAGATATTGCTTTATCTGTCGGCACTTCAGGGTATTCCCAAGTCTTATTATGAGGTATCCTCGATGGAGGGTGCAACAGCTTGGGAAGAATACTGGAAGATTACATTCCCGCTTCTTATGCCCATGACACTTGTTTGTGTTGTATACACAATCATTGACTCGTTCACTTATTACCAGAATGAAGTTATGCGGCTTATTGACTCAAACAACATGGCAAGCGGTAATGCCGGAATAGGCTCGGCAATATCGTGGATATATTTCCTGATTATCGGAATTATCTTAGTGCTTATCGCCAAGTTCTTGTTTGGAAAAGCATCATCATCTGAAGAATAGGAGGTGCCGAAATGAGACCAGAATTATCAAAACTTTCAAAAGACGAGTTTAAGCAGGAAATGAAACGCCGCGATGAAGAAATGAAAACAAGCGGCCGCTCAAACAGCATTGGCCTTAAGCGTTTCGGCTCTGCGTTTTTCAGAAAACAGCTTATGCATTTTATCTATGCGATTTTCAGAGCGTTCCTTTTAATCGGTCTTTCGTACATAGTGCTTTACCCCGTTTTCAGAATGCTCAGTAAGGCGTTCAGCGAGGATTATGCTTCAACCGCAACAAGTGTGTGGCTTCCGGAGCACGTGGGAATGACCAATATAAACTACGCTATTGAATTCTTGAAATACGGCCAGTCCTTCTGGAGCAGCGTAAGGGTTTCACTCGGAAGCGCAATTTTGCAGGTTGTTTCAAGCGCCATTGTCGGATACGGATTTGCAAGGTTTAAGTTTAAGGGAAGAGGTATTCTCTTCGGGCTTGTTGTGCTTACCATGATAGTGCCCCCTCAGAC
>CAZITC010000016.1:0-10974 GCA_964542085.1 uncultured Ruminococcus sp.
AGTATATATAGAATATCTAATTATAATAATCCTCCGCTCACTAGTGTAACAGTTGTATCTGGAGAATTAGGTTATACAGAAAGTAGCAGTATAAAGCTAGTAGCAAACTATGAATCTGATACTAATATTAAACTGTATATTGCAGATGGAGAGCATTACATTAGAGTAATATCTTTAATGGATAATAGATATGTATATGAACCCGGAGTAGATAATCCTCTATTAGATGTTAATGGTTTTATTACAAAACCTGATTTCTTAGATATGATTACTAACTCTACTCTAACACCTCCTACTTTAAATAAGTTAGGTACAGGTAACTTAAATACTGGTATGGTTCAGTATGCTTATCAGTTATTCAATGCTAGAGGTAATGAAAGTTTAATATCTCCTATTTCAGGTCTTATTCATCTCACTACTAGTGATGGGTCAGAAAGTTTAAATGATTATGAAGGTAGTGAAAAGAATATTAATTCTAATAAGTCTGTTGTTATAAACATACCTTTATCATATGAAGATAATCTTCATTACGGTTACTTATATGATTACATTAGAGTATATAGAATATTCCATAAAGATAGAACAGAACTTCCTACTATTGATATAACTGGTGAAGTAAAGATACCAACTAACGTAGATGAAATAACCTATGAAGATAATGGTAATTCTACTCTTAGTACTATTACTTTAGAGGAGTTCAATAGCGTTACTAATGTAGCATTTATACCAGCTACTATAGAGAAAAAGGATAATAGATTATTCGCTGCCAATACAGTAACGGATACTTGGAATCCTACTTATGATGCTAGAGCTTACAGAACTAACAAAGATGGTAAGCTGATACTTAGAGATAGTATATCTTCTAGAAATATATCTCAAGTATTACCTACTGATGAAGCTGAGTTAAAAGCTTTTTATGAAAGTATACCAGAGGATCACGATTGTATAAATCCTTATAATACTGTTAAAGGTCAACCATCTGATGAAGAGAATTGTCAGTATAGTAATATATGGATCAATCCCGATCAACATTGGAGAGGTAAATATCTAGGCGGTTCCGGATTAAACATTAGCTATAGATTCGTCTATACTATGCTTAATCTAGATAAGATGGGATCTATATATTCTAATGTGGTTAATGGAGATTAGACTAAGATAGACATTCCTTCTTTTACTAATGGTGATCAGTATAGAATGTATTTTAATTGGTTAGACAACGATTCGCCTATGGGCATTGAAGATATAAACAGTGTCTATCAATTAAACTTTGCAGATCCTAATATAGATTCAAGATATAAAGGATATCAGAGAGACGAGATATATAGATTTGGTATAGTACTATACAATAGTAAAAACGTAGCTTCTCCAGTACATTGGATTGGTGATATACGTATGCCTCATGCTAAAGATTATCCTGCTTTCTTTGCTGGAGAATATCTATTTGGTAGAACCTTAGGTGTATACTTTGATGTATAGAACTTACCAGAAGATGTAGTGTCTTATGAGATAGTAAGATGTGAAAGAACAGCCAGTGATAGAACAGTAGTAATGCAATCTGTATTATCTCAGATTACTTCGTATCCTTATAAGTATCTAGATGCTGGTGATCAATTAGCTACTGATCAAGACTGTAGACCTTGTATACCGTTAAGATATAGGTTTAGCGCTAGTACGTTTGGAGCATTAGAAGAACTTAGAAGTTCTGGAATGTCACGCTATAAAAATGGCCAACTGCTCTCTACTTTGGTAAGAAAAAACTATGGAGCACTTATAAGTCCAGAATTAGATATCAATGGTGATTCTATGTTAAGCTATATGAAGAGTTGTTATCTAGATCATTTGTATATCTTACATTCAGAGAAGAAAATAGATACAGCCGATTACTCTACAGCTAGTGCTACTTTTCATCCTAAATATGGAGTATTCTTATCTACAGCTGATACAGTATAGACATATACTAATACTAAATATCCTTAGCTCACATTATCTGGTTCAGCTTGTAATGTAGACAGTGAAGTAGGAGATCCAACGTTAGTGCTACAACATACTGAACTTGGTTATTTTATTCCTAATCTTATAGCTAAGAGATATATACCGTATCATAGTGGTGACTATGTATATGACGATAAAGGTGAAATAGTAGGATACAAAAGACTCACAGTTGATATAGAAGATAATGCTATATTTCCTTAGATACTTGAATAGAATGCAATTACTAATAAAGGAGCATATTATCAATCTATAGGAGATATCTCTTACTTAAATCTAGCTCATGTTAGAAATGACGATGAACAGTATAGTGATACTATTAGTAAAGCTTGCTACTTTGGTAAGTGTGCTATTGTTCAAGGTAAGAATGACTTTACTGATACATTTAACAGTGTACTTTCTCCTAATACAGAGTATATGCTTGTTAATAACATATTAAAAAGCAACTTATAGGGTACAGGAAATTATGGAGGATTATGGGATATTCCTGTAGTAAATATCAAGAGAGATATAATACCTTATAATGGTAATACATATGTTGCTAGAACTAACTCCACTTATATCAGTACTGGATACTTTAAAACAGTAGGAGATACTAGCAGTCCTTGGGTGTTTGGTGGTGATACATATCTGGGAATATTAGATCATAGAACTGGTAGTATTTGGCCCAATCCAGAAATTGGTGGTGGAGATCCAGATAATACGCAAATGAGTATGACAGACTTCATTCCGTTTGAAACTAGTATCAATCTAAATCTTCAGTATGGTGATACTACTAGTAGAAGTTGTGAAGGAGATCGTACTTATACTGATGTTTACCTATCTACTACTATTACTGGTGGTACTCTTGGTAACTATCATATACAGAGTAAACCTTATTATGCATATAATGATGCCTATTCTGCATAGAGTAATGCTAAGTACTTTGTACCATCTGGAATGTACTCCAAAGATTCTACTATAAATAACAATAGAATACTTTATTCAGAGTTAAAGACTAATGATGAAATATCGGATAGTTTCTCATAGTTTAAAGTAGCTAATTACTTAGACGTAGATAGTTAGTATGGTAGTGTTACTAATCTGAAGAGTTTTAATAATTCACTATACTTCTGGCAAGACTCCTCTTTAGGTATTGCCGCAGTAAATGAAAGATCTTTGATACAAGATAACAATGTAGGTGGTCTTACTCTTGGTACTGGTGATGTGCTTTCTAGGTATGACTATGTTACTACAGGTAATGGTTCATCTATAGTAAATGATCCTAGTATCATAGACTCTGGCTCTGCTCTATATTGGTTTGATAAAGATAAGAATGAGATTTGTCAGTTAGCTAATGGTATTAATAAGATATCTAAAGAGAATACAGTACAAAGCTGGTTAAATCTTACTCCTCGTTCAGTACATGATGCATTGTATGATAATAAGTTTAATGAGCTATAGTTCTGTTTTGATGATGTAGTACTGGTATATAATGAGAGAACCAGAGGCTTTACTTCTTTCTATACATTTGTACCAGACAAGCACGCTTCATTCTCTGATAAATTACTGTACATTAAAGATAAGATCTTTAAAGAGAATGCAGATTTCCAAGATAGTACTATGACCTGTAAGATTAAGTATGTTGTAAATGATAACCCAAATATAACAAAAACATTTGATAACGTTTACTTTGGTGGATACTTTACTAATATAGACGAAATGCTTACTGATATAAACTTTGAAACTAAGCATTAGAGAGGTTAGGCATTAGAAGACGATTATACAGGTACTTACGCTATTGACTATAGAGAAGATACTTATCGTTTTGCTATTGGTAGAGAAGAGAACGCTACAGATCCTTACTCATATCCAGGAAGACTTAGAGGTAAGTATTTAATATGTGAATTCATTATAGACTGTAATGACTAGAAAGAGTTTAATTTGCTAAATGTCAACACGACTTACAGACAATCATTAGTATAATATGAAAAGAAAAATAAATAAAAAGAAATATGCTATTGGTGGAATAGTATAGGGAGGAGCTAACTTATTATCAACAGGAATAAATAGTACAGTTGGTGGATCAACTGCTACTACAGAAGCAGAAGCTAAATCACAAACTGCTGGTAACATGCTTAGTGGAGCTGCATCTGGAGCATCTATCGGTATGGCTGCAGGACCTATTGGTGCAGCTGTAGGAGCTGTAGTAGGAGCTATACCTGGTATAATAGGTAAGAAAGGTAAAGTAACCTCTAATGGCTTCTTTGAAGATCCATCAGTAACTTATAGCACTGGTTTATTCCGTAGTAATAAAGGGATTAAACGTGCTTATAATGCAGCTAAGCAACGTGTAGCTGGTAATAGAATAGCTAATACACAAGGATAGGATCTGGCTTAGGAATTTGATGAAACCTATGATACTGACGTAATGACATTAGCACAAGGTGGTTACTCTCCAAGTCTAGCTTATGTAGATGACGGGGAATTAATTCAAACTCCAGATGGTCAAGTAAACAAAGTACCAGAGAAAGGACAACCTACTGATAGTAACTTAGTAAGCTTACCGGAAGGTAGTAAGATACTGAGTGATAAAGTTAAGTATCCTGGTACAAAGAAAACATTTGCACAAGTAGGTGAAGAAATGATGACAAAAAAGAAAAGTAAAAATAAAGATAGATTCGCAAAGAACTCAGCTAAATTGAATGAAATGAATAATAAACTTATTCACGATTAGCTGTTTGAGATGCAGGAAGGTCTTAAGAAGAATAAGGATTTTGATGCTACTCACTTTGCTAAAGGTGGTACTAAATTAGGTTATAAGAATTATAATGGAATATAGAATAGAGATACAACAAGATTACCGTTAGATGCCAGTATTGAATCTATAGACAGACTTATTGATACTACAGGTAGAACTATAAATCCTAATTTCATATATAACACTACCAGTAAAGTTGCTAGTAAAGCTCCAGCTCCTACTTTAACTGGAGTAGATGTAGATCCAGGATCTATAGTGAGTACTCTTAGAAGTACGAGTAGTCCTGCTCAGACAACTTCTACTCCTAGTGGTTTTAATTTTAATGGTATACTCGGTGATGTAACTTCTGCAGTTGGTTCATTAGCTCCTATTATATCTAATCTTGCTACAGGAGATGCAGAAACTGTAAATACTAATTATAATCCTTATGCTGGAACTATTGCTAGTACTATGCGCAGACGTAGATTTAACATTACTCCTGCTATAGAAGATCTTAATAGAAGTAGAGCAATAAGTAATTACAATGCTGGTAGAGTTAATCCTAATACTGGAACTAATATTGCATTCAGATTACAATCTGCATTAGGACAAAATAGAGCTATTGCTGATTTGCGTGCACAAGAAAGTAATATTAATAACCAGTATGCTGCCGATTATGCTTCTACTCTAAATAATTTAGGACAACAGTATGTGGGAGCTACTAATCTATCTGCTGAACAAAATGCTCAGAATAGAGCAGCTGCAAGAAATACACGTAGAGCAGGTCTTAGTCAATTAAGTCAGTGGGTTCAGAATAGAAAGCTTATGCGTAATCAGAGAACTAGAGATGATGCTATGTTAGATTTGTATAAACCATTCTTAGAATCAGGTTATAGTTATGTAAAAGGAGGTAATAGATATGGCCGTTAATAGATATGATAGACCTGCAGAAGCCCCTATACTAAATACATATGTTCCTATAAATTTCGGAGAATTATATCGTATAGGATCTGCATAGAAAGAAGCAGTAGATAGAGCTGCTAACGAAATATCTGGAGCTATTCAAACATTTGGGTAGTTCTAGTCTCCATCTGCTATAGATACTCAACATTACTATGAACAATCTATAGGATAGTTGTCTGATCTAGTAGAACAAGCAGCTACTAATCCAGACGCTATGAAAGATGCAAACTTTAGATCTAGATTACAATCTAGAATTAACAATCTAGATTATGCTACATTAAGTAACCTACGTTAGAGTTCCTAGAATTTATAGGCTAGACAATAGAGTATAGCTAAAATGCAAGCTGCAGGTAGATACAATCCTAATTGGGATGAAATAGATATTAGTAATTGGGATACTGCTACTGCTGGAATAATGAATGAGTTAGCGCCAGTAGAATATCTAAATGCTAATGAACTTAGTAATAAGTATTTTGATAACCTTAGACCAGGTTCATTACCTGATGTATGGAAGAATAGCATTAAGTATAATGCTATTGGTAATACTTATGAAGATCTACTTGCTGTAGCTAAAGCTCACTAGAACGATCTTATAAATACTCCTCAAGGACAACAGTATTACAAACAGTTCTTGAAACAATATGGAGGTAATGAGGAACAAGCCAGAGAAGCATTTACTGATATGGTTGCTCAATCTCAGATTGATAGGACTCTTAGACCTACTCTTACTCCGGATCCATTGTTCATGAAGAATCTTAAGATGCAATATAGATACGGAGCTCAAGGAGCTAATGTACAAACAGCTCTTCCTACTCGTCTAGACTTCATTAATGCGTCAATTCAGGATTCTACTAATAGACAATTAGGAGTAGAATCTATAAGACAATACAGAAATTATATAGCAGATATAGCTAGTAAATATGGTCCTAATGACAAGATAAGTAAGGACGCTAAGAGTAAATTAGGAAGAATTGACAGTTATATAGAAGATGTACAAAATAATTCTAGACTATATGCTCAATATGCCGATGCATATAATTAGACAGGAGATGAAAGATATTTGATTGCAGCTGAGAATGCTAAGCAAATTGCTACTCAAAGAAATATGCAGTTACAGGGTATGGCACAGAGTACACATATGCTTGATCAATTTAGGAAAGCTGCTGGTTTTGATGCCTTTAATAAATCTAAGGATAATTTTAGTTCTGAAGGATATATTAAAGGTGTTAATAGAGCTATTAATTCAGTGAAAGCTTTTATACCAGTGGGTACTCAAGATGCATTACTTACAGAACTTAGAGGTTTACCCACTACTATTACTGATGAAAATGGAGTTCAACATTCAGCTTATCAGTTTACTAACTCTCAAGGGTTTTTACTTCCAGAAACAGTATTCTAGACTATTACAAAGACTACTCCTAGATAGACTAAAAGACAAGCTGGTATACGTAAGGATCCAGATTTTAATCTGAAAGAACTTATAGAAACAGGTAGTGTAGATGGTGTATTCTTTATTCCAGATAATGGAGTAGTACAAGTAGGAGATAATAAACTTCTTACTGGTAAGATAAGAATTCCCAAATCTGAAATACAACAAAAACTTGGTAGAGGTATTTGGAGTAGTGGTATGAATATGATATTCTACCCATTCGGTCAAGAATCTACCGATTATGCTATTAAGCGTTTATTTGGTGGTAAAGAGGTAACACAAAAAGTAGGAGACGATGACGTAGAGTACTTTGAGATAGATGCAATGAGAGCATTACCATCTGAACAAGTAGCTCCAGCTTATTGGCAGAACGTTAACCAATATTATCAACAAGGACAAAATTACGGAGGTATTGGTGGTGCTTCACAAGCTAAGGGAGCTTATGAAGAATCAGCAAGACAAACTTTAGGTTTACAATAATATGAAAAAAAAGACTATATACGATAGATCACTGGTAGACAATATAAGGTAGAAGTAGGCTATGTATAATGAGTATGTAGCTCCAAAGGTAAATTTGGATGCATACTAGTTTGAGATGTAGAATCCTGCCGGACAAACTTATACTCCAGATGATTATGATATACTCAATTATGTCAGTGATGCATTTGCTAAGTGGCAAGAAAGTAGAAATTCTGTAGAACGTGATAAAGCTTTAGGTGACTATATCATGGAAGAAGAAGAGTATAATAATTTCACTAAAGCAAGACAGTTCTTAGATGATTAGGATTCATTCCAACAGATAATGAGTTAGGTTAAATAGGATCCTAATCTGTATAATGAAAATAAAGACGCTATAAACGAATTAGGTCAGAGACTTAAAGAGAACGCAGGTGTTTATGCTAGATACGTTCAAGAATGGGTTCCTAATACTTATAAAGATGATATAACTAAATCATTTGATTCTAAAGGTATTAGGAATATGCTTGATTTGCAAATAACTGATAAAGAGAATAAGTTGTAGTCTTATCTAGCAAAAGCAGAAGAGAATCAGGAAGACATTAATTATTGGGGTGATAGAGTAAGTTCTTTCTATAATAAGAAAGAACAATCTACTCCTTTCAGTTTTACTGATATAGATTCTTATCTGTATAAAGTTCCCGGTCTTATGGGATCTTCTGCAGCAAATTATGGCTGGCAGGCATTAGCTATTGGTAGTGCCTTGCTAGCTTCAACTGCTTCTGGTGGTATGGCTCTACCGTTTGTAGGTATTTCATTAGTTGGTACCATAGGAGCTAGAGATGCTGAATCAAAATCAGAGGTATACTCTAACTATAGGGACAAGATCAATCAGATGATTGATGAAAAAACTAGAAAGAGTGTATTAGATGATACTAGAGCTAAGATGGAAGTTAGTGGAAAATACACTCCAGAACAAATTAGTGACGATAATTATGTATTGGATTAGGTATTAACTGGAGTTATTGCTTCTGATAATGCTAAATTCAATCGTGATCGTATGAAAGCTAAGTAGGGTATAGAGTCATTATATACTGACAATATGGCTTTATCTACTCTTGACGCTGCCGAGTTAGCTTTGCAAGTAGTTCCTATTGGTAAATTAGCTAAACTAGTTAAGTCTATTCCTGGTATATCTAAAGCTGCTACTTATGCTGGAGATTTGCAACAATAGTTGTCTAAGCGTATTGATGATGTTGTTACTTATGGATTAGAAGGAGTAGACAGATTACCTAAGCGTAGAACTGTACAACGTCTAGTAGACTTAGGAGGTAGAATAGGTATTACTGCTATATCGGAAGGTGCAGAGGAAGGTATTCAGTATATCAAAGGTCAAAGATTTATCAATAACGAATTTGATCCAGATCCTACAATACTCAAGAGTTTTGTAAAGAATATAGGTACAGGAGTTAGAGCTATATATGCAGCTATTACTCCTTGGGATCCTGTATACTCTGATGATGCAGAGTTTATGGAAAACTTTAAAGGGGGTGCTTTACTTGGAGGTCTAATGACTTCTGCTATTGGTGGAGTACAAACTGCTACTACATTACCAGGTTAGGTAAGTGCAGATCAGTTTGTAGCAAATCTGTATGCAGATAAGTTAGAAGTTAAAGATAGAGTAAGAAAGAATATTTTATACGGTCAGAAGATCCAACAAGGAAGATGGGCTAATGTAGAAGAAGCTTTTGATTACTTAAATACTTAGGATTTAGATGAAGGAGCTAAACAAGAAGTAACAGAAGAGAAGTAGAGAGCCGCATATTTCAGGAATACTTATACTGCTCCTAGTACTCTATATTAGGCTGCAAAGTTGGATATAGATCCTAGAACTGATACTTATAATGAGTTTGTAGCGCTAAAGGATCATCACGAAAGATTAGCATTAGAATCATTAGAAAATAAACAAGAGGCTGAACGTAACTTCAATACGTTACTTAATGATAAAGAAGTAGATAAGTATATCACTAGTTTATCTCCTACGAACTTATCTGCTGAGAATAAATTAGCTTTGAGAGTTCTTATTCGCAATAAAGCTACTCTTGATAAAATTAAAGAACTTAATCAAAGATATCAAGAGAACTCTGAGTCATTGAATAGATTACAATAGGCTACTGGTATTAGAACTAATAAAGCAGATGTAGTTAAATTCTCACAAATGCTTAGAAAAGATCTTAAAGAAGTACAGAGGACCTTCGATGAACAATTAGCTGATATTAAAACAGTATTACCAGAATTGAATGAAGAACAATTAGTAGTTCCTAGTCTGCATGAGAATATATCTGATGCTATGGAAACGCTAGTTGCTGCTGATATGGATAATGCTAGAGCTTTAGAAGAACTTAAGATCATGCGTTCTACAGATAAAAGAGCTATACAAGCTAAACTAGATAAATGGCATGATGTAGAAGATAAGGAAATAGACTTTGTTTAGGAACTTGATAATTTCTACAATGAAAAGGACGTAGAAGAAGCTATAGAGAATACTAAAGAGGTAGAACCAGTAACTCTGGATAATGAAGCTCCTTCTATAGTTCAACCAGAAGCTCAAACAGAACAGTAGATAACACAAGAGGAACAAATTGTTTCTCAACCTGTTGCAACTGAAACTGATACTGAGCCAGAAGATATTACTTAGACTAGAAGACAAGCATTAGAAACATAGAATAAATATACAGAATAGGTAACTGACGATCACGGTAAAACTTCTACTTCTATAAAAGGCAATACAGCTCCTGGTGTAGTATATAATAAGCTTAGTGGATTACTCAAAGAACAATTCGAAAAAGCTTATCCTACTAAGAAATATACTCGTATGGCAGAAACAGTTATGGATAATGAGGGAGACATTCGTTCTGATTTCTGGTAGGACATAAATTCTGTTAAAAAGCGTTTAGAGGATGCATTGTATTCTGGAGATGAAAAAGCTATCTAGAGTCTTACTAATAAAGCTAAAAGGATTATAAAGAATTATCCTAACTACGATGCTACAATAGACTTCATCACTGAATCTAGAAACAAACTAGTTGAAAGAATGAAGGCTAGAAACGCTAGTAGATTTGCTGATATTAGAAAGAACTTAGAAGAGACAGAAACTCCTACACAGACAGTAGATCCAATTACTCCTTTAGTTGAATAGCCTAAAACTACTCCAGAATAGGCAGATTTTGTACCTACTCTTGGAGGCATACTAAAAGGTATGCTAGGAGATATTCCTACCAGTCAACCTCTTACTCAAGTCGCTACACAAGAACCTACAATTACAGCTCCTATAGAACAACCAAAACCTGTATAGTTATAGTAGAATACTCCTAATACTATTACATATAATCCAGCTATAGATGCTTATTCACATAGA
>CAZITC010000017.1:0-10815 GCA_964542085.1 uncultured Ruminococcus sp.
ATTGTGTTTTCCGTAAGTGTTACAACGTGGGTACCGGAATGTAAATAGTCATCCGGCTCATTAAAGCCGATGTGGCCGTTTCTGCCGATGCCGAGAATTTGAAGGTCAATTCCGCCGGCGCTTTCAATTGCCCTGTCGTAAGCCTTGCAAGCCTCATCCGGGCAATCGGTCATACCGGGAGGCATATGTATGCTTTCCGGGCGGATTTTTGCCCCGTCAAAAAAATTGTCCTTCATATAGTAATGGTAGCTTTGCTCATTTTCCGGAGCAATGGGATAATACTCGTCCAGGTTAAAGGTTGTAACTTTGGAAAAATCAACCTCACCCTTTTGCACCGAGGAAACAAGCTCCTAATACATGCCGAGGGGAGTAGAGCCGGTTGCAAGCCCCAAAACGCTTTCCGGCTTTAATATTACCTGCGAGCGAACAATTTCCGCCGCCTTTTTTGAAACCTCATTATAATCCGCGCATTTAATAATTCTCATGATTTTTTACCTCTTTTTCTTGTCTTTATTGCTATTATATGCTATAATATGTGCATATTCAAGTAATAATCTTGCTTATTTTTAACACGATATTGCTTTTTCAAAGGAGGTGCACCATGCAGGACTTTATATATGAGCCGCACATTTTCGCCCCGGATGCCCTGCCCATGATTTTTCATTACGACATACTCTCCTCCTCCGGCAAAGCGTTTAATGCTCCGGAGGGTGTGCCGCTTTTGCGCTACGGCAAGCAGTGCGTTTATAACTGGCACGAAAACATTGAGCTTTTGTACATTGCGAAGGGGCGCGGACTGTGCCATCTTGGCACCATCGCCCATGAGTTTTCGGAAAATGACATCGTGTGCATTAATTCACTGGAGCTTCATTATATTGAAGCCTACGGCCACCTGGAATATTACTGCCTTATTCCAGACCGCCGCTTTTTAAGCTCCAACGGACTGGATACCTCGCACCTGTCCCTGGAGCCCGTTGTATCCTCAAATACTGCATCAGCGCTTTACCTAAGGCTTGCCGAGCTTTACAAAACGGCCGCGGACTTTCGTGCGGTTAAGCTTAAGCTTGCCTTAACCGAGCTTGTTTTGTACCTGGCAGAGCATTGCAGTGCCACTGCTGTGCCGGCGGACAGCAAATCGCTTGCCAGAATAAAGCTTGCCATAGGCTACATCGGTACCCATTTGGACACACACATTACCGCTGAGGGAGCGGCGGAGGCGGCCGCGCTTTCCAAATTTCACTTTTTACGTGAATTCAAAAAGCTTACCGGCATGACCCTTGTGCATTTTGTCAACAGTATGCGCTGCGAAAAGGCGCGAACACTTTTTTCCTCGACCGAGCTTTCCGTGGCGGAGGTGTGTGCCGCATCGGGCTTTGACAACGCATCCTATTTTTCCAAAACTTTTCGTTCTTCCACCGGCATGACCCCCTCCGAATACCGACGAATGTGCAAAAAAAATTCCGAGAGCCGTTAAAGACTCTCGGATTTTTTATTAATAATTTACGTAATCCAAGGGGTTGCAAACACTGCCGCCGCTTCTTACCTCAAAATGCAGGTGATTTCCCGTGCTGTTGCCGGTGGAGCCGACAGCCGCAATCAAATCGCCCTGAGCCAGCTTATCACCCACCTTGGCGTAAAGCGCCGAGCAATGCGCATAATAGGTAACAGAGCCGTTGCCGTGGTCAATTTGAATGAGATAGCCGTATCCGGTCATCCACCCTGAATAAATAACCGTGCCGCCGTCCGCCGCATAAATCGGCGTTCCGGCCGGAGCTGTTATATCAATTCCCTTGTGAGTTCTGCCCCACCTTGCGCCGTAATACGAAGAAAGGTTGCCCTGAACGGGATTTTGAAAGCTTCCTGTTGCGGTGCCCTTCGGGCTTGGCTTTGTGCCGACCCTCACAACGCGGTTTACCGCATTTGTAATAACCGTTTGGCCGGATTCATAGCTTGAAATTTCCTCACCGTTAATTTTAACCGTTGTGTATTCAATGTATTTCTCGCCGGATATACCCTCCGAAGCAATTTGCCTTTCACCGACGTAAAGCTCAGGGTCCTCAACCTCAACCTCGCCGTAAGGCTCCAGCGAATAAACGCTTACCTTTGTTACGGTTTGCACGCTTACGGCGCCCGCCAAAAGCTCCGCCGCCTCACTTTTATCGGAAATTGTGCCGCGCTTAACGTAGCCTTCTGTAATTTCCACTGCCTGTGAAAATGAAACCGTGGAAAAGCCTTCATCCTTATAGCGCATTAAAAGCTCATCCGCAACGCTTTTAGCCTCCGCCGCGGAGGAGGAATTAAAAATAACGCGACCTCCGACTGTTAAAGCAGCACCCTTTACAAAGCGCGGATCGCTCTTTTTATAATTATCCGCCGCCTCCGAAAGGCTGGTGAAGCCATCCACCAGACCAAAGGTAATTTCAACCCCGTCGGAAACCTCCACCCCGTCATTATTCATTATATATTCGCCGACGTGTGCCGCTTCCGTTTCGCTTTTAAAAGCACCCACAACCGCACCGTTAATCTTAACATTATAGCCAAGCTCAAAGCCGGATGCACTGCCTACCGTGAAAAGCGCCAAAACAGACGAAAGCGTTAGCACAGCAATATTTTTTTTCAAATCACTTTTGATGAAATTCAAAATATCACCTCAATAATTATTAGGTACATTGCACCAATAGAGTTCATTATACCACATTGTAACAATTTTGTAAAGACTTTTTTACAACTTTTTTATCATACACGCAAAAACCGCAGAAAACTGCGGCTTTTTGAATGTAATAATTTGAAACAATTTGCAAAAGCAGGGTCTATTCAACGGTAACGGATTTTGCAAGATTTCTCGGCTTATCCACATCCAGACCCTTTAATTTTGCCACATAGTATCCCAAAAGCTGAAGGGGTGGCACCGACAGTGAGGCCAGGAAAATATCCTCGGTCACCGGAACGGTGAAAATATAATCCGCCTTTTTTGCCAGGGCGGTGTTCCCCTCCTCAGTCAGAGCAACAACAGAGGCTCCGCGAGAGATAACCTCCTCCACATTGGACAGCATTTTATCGTAATGAGCTTTGCTGGTTGCAATTGCAACAACAAAGGTTTTCGGCTCAATAAGCGAAATTGTTCCGTGCTTCAATTCGCCGGCGGCATAAGCCTCCGAATGTAAATAGCTTATTTCCTTAAGCTTTAATGAGCCCTCCATTGCCGCGGCGTAGTCCTCACCCCGGCCAAGGAAGTAGGCATCCTTTTTGGTGTAAAACTTCTTGGCGATTTTTTCAATCTCTCCGCGCCTTTCAAGAATATCCTCAATCTGCTCCGGAAGCTTCAAAAGTGCCTGGACATAACGCTTCAAATCGCGCCGACCGATTGTTTTAATCTCCGATGCCATGTAAAGGGCCAAAAGGTAAATGGCCGCAAGCTGTGCCGAATAAGCCTTGGTGGTGGCAACGGCAATTTCCGGTCCTGCCCAGGTGTAGAGCACATCATCCGCCTCTCTGGCAATTGTGCTTCCCACGACGTTCACAACGGCAAGTGTTCTTGCTCCGTGCGCGGCGGCATCCCTCATCGCGGCAACGGTATCTGCTGTTTCGCCGGACTGGCTTATCACAATAACAAGCGAACTTTCGTCAATTATAGGATTTCTGTAACGGAATTCCGATGCCAGGTCAACCTCAACAGGCTTTCTTATGAGGCTTTCCAAAACGTACTTGCCAACACAGCCCACATGATAGGCCGAGCCGCAACCCAAAATTACAATGCGCGAAAGCTTTTTAATCTCCTTGGCTGTAAGCTCAATATTATCCAGCTTGATTTCTCCGTCATGTATTCTCGGCTCAATCGTATCACGGATAACACGCGGTTGTTCCATCATTTCCTTAAACATAAATGAGTCATAGCCGCCCTTCTGCGCGGCCTTAACATCCCATGTAACCTCAAAAATCTTTTTCTTTATTTCGTTGTGGCGCCTGTCAAAAACCTTTACGCCCTCCTTTTTAAGCACAGCAATTTCGTTATCCTCCAAAAGGTAAACGTTTTTGGTATAGCCCAAAATTGCCGGAATATCCGATGCGATGTAGTTTTCGTCCTGCGAAAGGCCGACTATCAGCGGACTGTCCTTCCTTAAGGCTATCATGGTTTCCGGGTTGTTTTTGCACATAATTCCCAAGGCATAGGAGCCCTCCAGCATTTCAGCTGTTTTCACTACGGCACCGAAAAAATCACCGTCATAATTTTTCTCGAGCAGCTGGGCAACAACCTCGGTATCCGTTGCGCTCTTAAAGCTTACTCCTTCCTTTATAAGCTGTTCCTTAAGGTCAAGATAATTTTCAATTATTCCATTGTGAACAACCGCAAAAATGCCATTCTGCGACAAATGAGGGTGCGAATTTTCATCCGAAGGCTCGCCGTGGGTTGCCCACCTTGTGTGGCCTATGCCGAAGCTTCCGGAAACATCCGGCTTATTTTCATCAATATATTCCTCAAGGCACGAAAGACGTCCCTTTTTCTTGGCAACGCTTATTCCGCTTTTATTCATAACGGCAACGCCTGCCGAATCATAGCCCCTGTATTCCAGTCGTGAAAGCCCGGAAAGCAAAAACGGCAATGCATCCCTGTTTCCTATGTATCCAACTATTCCGCACATAAAAACCACCCTTTTTGATTATATTTTATGCTGTGTATTATATCACATTTAAAAAATAAATGCAATATTTTCATGCGTTTTAATACAAATATATTTTATAGACCAAAATATTGCATATATTTTTCAGCGCATTTTTATTTCCATTTTTTGCTTATTCGCTAAAATCACGCTTTTTCGGCTGTTTTTTTACAGTTTTTTGATTGAAAAGTAAGCAATCCGAAAACAAGATGTTTTCGGATTGCTTACTTTTATTTAATATATTCCTTAGGATTTACTTTTTTCCCATCCTTAATCAGTTCAAAATGCAGATGTTCATCCTCCGCCTGCTCCAAAACCGCTGTTTTTCCCACATATCCAAGCTGGTGTCCGGCCTCAACTGCCTGCCCCTCTGTCACGGTCGTTTCCGTGTGCAGATTAGCATAGATGCTTTCCATTCCGTTATTATGGTTAATTCTGATGTATACGCCCAAAAGCATATCCCGTCCCACCGCCGTAACCGTGCCGCCCTCAATGGCAAAAACTCCGTCACCCTCGGCGCCTGAAATATCAACAGCCTCATGGCTTCGCCAATCGTCCAGTGTTACCGAATACAGTGGAGATGAAGAAAAACCTTTTATCACCGTGCCGGACAGAGGCATGGCCGGCGAAAACGCATTTTCGGCCGCCGTGGGAAGTGACAGTTCCTCCTCTGTAACAATCGGCTCGGGCGCCGCATCATCGGGAAAAGCCTCCGGAAGCACGCGCGGTGTGTCGGGCGGCGTGCTTTCCGCCTCCCTGGCACTGCTTTTTGCAACAAAGGCCTTTTCCTCTTCCAATGCATTTGCTTTTTCAATCTCGTTTTTCTGTATCATATATCCGGCTGTCACAGCCGCCGCAAAGCATAAAAGTGCGGCAACAACACCCTTGTAGCGCATAAAAAAATTCTTCATGGCAATACTCCTTTTTGTTTTAAGTATCACCGTGAAGAAATTTTTTATACATTTTTATATTACAACATAATATACCCATTCGCCGTAGGCGCCCGCAACAAGTGCAGGCTCATCATCCGAAAGAAGCAACGCTTCATCCTCCGTTGCGTAGTAGGGCTTACCGTCCGTAAGTGAGGTAACCAAAAGTCCGTTCAAATATTCAATCGGTATACTTGCGGCCGCGAGGCCGGCAGCTGAATAGGGTTTAAACTCCGTTCCGTCCGGATTTGAAACAAAAAGTCTGTGCTTGCCCTCTTGGGAATAATAATTTAATATAAATTTCCCGGAAAGCACAGAAAGCTTTTCCATATTCAGGCCGTAAACCATAATATCCTCGCCGGTTTGCGCGTTTACCCTGCGGTAGTTTCCGGCAAGGTCGGTGTAATAAATAAAACCATCATAATAATCCGGATAATAGGCAACCTTTACAAGTAACTTCACGTCCGTTCCGTCCGGCTTGGCAGAATAAAGCTTATCACTACTGTCCGTATAAAAAACGCGGCCGTCGGCATATTCAAAGGCATTGTAAAATTTGCCGGTTATTTTAGCTTTTTTATTTGCATAGACGTCGTAAACCGTTATATCCTTTTCGGTTTCGCACCAAATATAGTCATCACACGTATATCCGACCATTGTCACATTATCCGCAATTTTTTGCGATTTTCCCGTTGCAATTTCAACAACGTTTACACTGCCGGCGGAAAACACAAACAGCCTGTCACCAACCGGGTGTGTTCGGCCGGCCGGACAAAGATAAACATCCTCCCCCTCTTCAGAAAGACTTCTTTTGTAAATGGAGCCTTCCGAAATGTACAAAAGCTCGTCCCCGATAACAACCGCACTTTCAAAGCCCTCCGGCATTAAAATACGCTCACGCACGGTGCCGTTTGTACGAATAAGGGTTGCCTTGCCGTAGCTTGCCCGTTCTACCCTTGTTTCACCTTCGGAATAGTTAACCCTCGCCCCGAAAAACTCCGAAACAAAGCGAATAGGAACGAAAATTTTCCCCTCCGTTACCCTAATGGGCACGGAAAGTGCCTGCTCGGCACTTTTATTAAGCTTTAGTTCTCCCTGCTTGCCCTCATAACTCATAACGGTAACGGAAAGCGGTCTATTTATATCAAACGACAGCGCAGAGGGCGATGTCACACAATCTGTCAGGGTAAGTCTGCCTTCCTTTTCAGCATACGAAAGCCCCAGTGCCTCCGCCAAGGAGGATACCTCCGCATAGGTTGTGCCCTCATGTATATAAGACTCCACCGCCATGTTTTCCACCGTGGCCGCAAAAGCCGCGCCGGAAAGCAGTGTGCACAGCACCAAAACCAATGAAATTATCTTTTTCATGACTTTGCCTCCTTTAATATCTGTAAAGCTTCAGCACATGAAGCGCCCTTGTTACCGATGTGTAAAGCACGTTTTTAAGTGCCTCATCCTCAAAGCTGTTGTACGGAATCAAAACGGCATCAAACTCCAGCCCCTTTGCCATATAGGCCGGAATAATCACCTGGCCGGTTGCAAAGCTTTTGTCCGTATCTCGGATAAGCTTTATGCCGTTCACCTTACCGAAGGCGTTATAAAGCTCCTCGCACTCCGCCGCAGTTGGGAATATTACGGCAGAGGTAAGACCGCGCTCCTGCAGAGCCTTTGACTCCAGCACAAGTGCCTTTAAGTAATCCTCGCGGGTTTTCAAGCGGCTTAGGGTTACCTTTTCACCGCTACGCTTCATATAATCGGCATTGTCCAGATTTAACAGTCGGCCGGCAAATTCGTTAATCTCCGCCGTGCTTCGATAGCTTTTTTTAAGTGACTCTACCTTTGCCTCCGGGAAAATTTCCGCAATTATTTCCGGAGTTGCCGGCAATGACAGCGGACAAACCGTTTGGTTTGCATCACCCAAAAATGTAATGCTTGCCTTGGAAAAACAGTTTTTCATTACATCAATGGCAAGCGGACTGTAATCCTGTGCCTCATCCACAATCAAATACTTAACCTCGTTTTTTATTTCACGGGTTGCAGATAAAATGTATAAAAGCGGCGCCGCATCCTCCGCACGGGCAATACCGCGCTCCAAATCGGCACGGGTAAATTCCGCCACGTTTTTATCCAACGCGGATAAAACCTCCAGGTAAATAAGCTGAGGGTCTGCCGACAAAAGCCTTTCCGCATCGGCCAAAAAGCTCTTGTGCTCCTCCCTTATTTCCCAACGAAGCTTAACCAGCTGCTCCTTAGCCTCATTCTCGTCATATTCATCACCTAAAAGCGCCGTGGCCGCGCGAAGCTTCCTTTTATATTCTTCCTTCGCAAAAACGCAAACACGCGCATAAAGCTTGTTTAAGCGCCCCTGTACCGAAAGATACGAAAAATCCTTTGTGTAAAGCCTTGTCATTTCCTCGCCGCTTATCAATATCTTTCCTGAATATACCATATCCGGAAAACGCATTGCGTTTTTTGATAATGCATCCACCCGCTCATGAAGCGCACTTCGGAAATTCTCCGAAAGCTTAAGCTTTGCCGACCTTTCCCTTATTCCGTTGGGATGCATGGCAAAATCCAAAAGCTCGCCTGAGGAAAGAAAGCTGTAGCGGTCACCGAAAAGCGATTTTGCATAATCGGTAAGCGTTATACTTTTAACGTTCACCTCACCCAAATGGGGAAGCACCTCGGAAATATAGTCACCGAATACATTGTTTGGCGAAAAAATCATAATATTCGCACTTGTCACCGTATCGCGGAAGGCGTAAAGAAAGAACGCCGCCCTTTGCATGGCAACAGAGGTTTTACCGCTTCCTGCAGGGCCGAAGGCAATTAAATAGCGGCTTTCCTTATTTCTTATTATCAAATTCTGCTCACGCTGAATTGTGCAAACAATGGATTGCATCTTTGAATCCGCACTTTTGGAAAGTGCCTGCGAAAGCATTTCGTCGCCGATTGCAACAGATGTGTCGTAAGCCGAAAGAAGTGTGCCGCGCCAAATTTTGAACTGGCGCTTCAAACTAAGCTCTCCCGTCACCTGTCCGCCGGGGGACTGATATTCGGCCGGGCCGATTTCATAGTCATAATACATTCCGGCAATCGGACTGCGCCAATCGAAAACGTAAAAATCCAGACTTTCCGGGTCCATAAGTGAGCCGGTGCCGATGTATATTTTTGCTGTTTTGCCGCCGGTTTCAAAGTCCATGCGCGCAAAATAGGGCGTATCCTTCAAGGTGTTAAGCCGAGCATACTCAATTTCCGAGTTGTGCATGGCACCGGCACGGCTACCGATTTCAACCAGATAGGAATATGCGTCCACAAACTTACCGAGCGACTCCACATCATTCCCGATATCGTCCATCATGGTTTTGTTAAGCTCAATAACCTCGTCCTTTTTCATGTCCAGCTTATCCTTAGAAAGGTCAAGTTGTTGCATTAAAAAATGCATGACGGTGTTTAAATATTCCTGCTCCTGTTCAAATTCTTCCTTTGATATTGGCATAGCTTCTCCTTACATTCGCTCCACCGTTTCAATGCCCAAAAGAGCCAGAGCATTTTTTATGCATACTGTTGCCGCCTCGGTAATTTTAAGGCGCGCGGCCTTTACCTCACCCTCCGCCTTCAAAATGGGCGCAGTGTTATAAAACTTGTTAAAGGCCTTTGCCAAAAGGGTAACATATCTTGTAATATAAAACGGCTCATTCTTTTCCGCCGCCGCCCTAACATTGTCCGAATACTCTGAAAGAAGCTTGATTAAGCTGTATTCCTCGTCGGTAATTTCATAATCAAAGCTTACGGCGCCGGCAGGTGCCGCCTCCCTGCGCAAAATGCTTTTTCCGCGGGCATAGCTGTACTGCACATAGGGGCCGGACTCTCCGTTAAAGTCCAAAATATCGTTCCAGTCGAAAATAATATCCTTTTCACGGCTGTTTTTAAGGAAGGTGTAAAAAATTGCACCGATACCAACCTTCTTTGCCGCATCCTCCAAGTCATCCGTTGCGTTGCCGTTCGCCTTCATAATTTCGCCTGTCTTTTTAATAGCCTCCGAAAGCACGGTTTCAAGCAAAACAACGTTTCCGCTTCTTGTGGACATTGCGCCCGAAGCAAACTTCACCGTTCCGAAGCCAACGTGCAAGCAATCCTTGGCATAGGGCTTGCCCATTTTTTCAAGGGTTGCAAAAATCTGCTTAAAGTGAAGCGACTGCGGTATTCCCACAACGTAAATGTTCTTGTCGAAGTGATAGGTTTCCGCACGGTACATTGCGGCCGCAAGGTCACGTGTTGCATAAATAGTAGAGCCGTCCTGCTTTAAAATTATTGCCGGCGGCATATTATCAAATTCCACGATATATGCGCCTTCGCTGAGTGTGAGCAGGTTTTTTTCCTTAAGCTCGTCCACAACGGCATCCATCTTATCCGAATAAAAAGCCTCACCGTTGAAGGAATCAAATCCAACCTTCATTTCATCGTAAACGCGCATAAACTCCTTTAAGCTTTCGGAGCGGAAGCGGCTCCAAAGAGCCTTGTTTTCTTCATCTCCGATTTCCAGCTTATGAAATTCCTCCCTTGCCTCATCCTCCAACGCGGGATTTTCCTTTGCTTCCTCATGAAACTTAACATAAATCCTTGTAAGCTCAGCCATTGGGCTTTGTTCAACAGCCGCTTCGTCGCCCCATTTTTTGTAGGCGGTAATAAGCTTGCCGAACTGCGTTCCCCAATCGCCGAGGTGGTTTATCCTTTCGACGTTATAGCCGAGGCTTTTATATATTTTGGAAAGAGAATTGCCCACGGCGGTTGAAAAAAGGTGACCGATGTGGAAGGGCTTTGCAATATTGGGTGACGAAAATTCAACAATAACGGTTTTTCCCTCACCGTCATCGGTTTTTCCGTAGTCCGCACCCTCGTTTTCGATTTTTTCAATCAAATCCTTAGCAAATACCGCACGGTTGCAAAAAAAGTTTAAATATCCGCCGACAGCGTTTACCCTGTCAATAACACCGTCCGCGCTAATTTTTTCGGCAAGCTCTGCGGCAATCATATTCGGCGCCTTACGCATTGTCTTGGAAAGGGCAAAGCACGGGAACGCCAAATCGCCCATCGCTTCATCCTTCGGCTTTTCCAACAAATTATAAAGCTCAGCCGCATCCATTGAGCAAAGCGGAGCTGTTTTTTCCGCAACGTATTTCTTAAAATCCATGTTATTTTCTCCTTAAAGTGTTAATACTTTATTATAC
>CAZITC010000018.1:0-10669 GCA_964542085.1 uncultured Ruminococcus sp.
CGGCAATAAGACTGTCCCCTTCCGCCCTAACGGTTACAGAGCTTTCAAAAAGCTCAAAGCCATCATAAACGGTACGCCAAACATAGCTTCCCATATATTGTGTTTCAACCGTGCCCGAAAGGTCAAGACCGTTTTCGTTAAGCCACGCCTCCGCCTCGTCAAGGGATGATGCCTTCCTTTTTTCCGTAATTTTGAAGCTGTTATTTTCAATTACCGCCTCTTTATTTTCAGTGAAAAAGCGGTTACCGTCCTTCTCATAGCCGGTGCCCAAAACTTTACCGATGAACGAAGCCTCATCTGCCAAGGGATTTACCACGGTAAGCGATTTTATACGCGGACTTGTTTTTCTTAAAAGTGACGGTGAAACCGTTACCGTTCTGTCCGCCAACAGAGCAATTGTGTTTTCGATGGTTTCATCGCTCACTGTGCTTTTCCCCCGCTTGAGCATAACATCCCAGCCGGCAAGAAACAAGTCAATTGCCAGGAAAAGGCATATTAAAACCGTTTTTATTTTCGGCCAGTTCATGCGTACCTCCTTTTTTACACGGTGAAGCGCTCACCGTCGGCATAGCCGGTCCACACCGGCTTTATAATTCCGCCTGCTCCGTCCTCCCGGTACGAGGCGAATATATCATCAATCCTAACAGGCTCCATCTTGTTTTCGTATATCAGAGCAACCCTATCAATGGCCTCATAAACGGTTGCCGTATTAATGTGATTTCCCGTTTCGGCGTATTCGCGCACAAGCATGCGGACCTTCGTTATATATCCGTTTTGAACGGTTATTTCCACCGCGTGCTGCATTTTTTCGCCGCCGACAGTAACATCCGTTGTTATCGGAGTACCGGAAAAGTAATAGTCAAACGCAAAGTTCATAATTCCGGAGGGCGCCTCCAAAATATCGCCGGAAACGCTGACCTTAAAATCCTCGCCCGATGCCGCAGCATAAACATCGCCTGCAAAGCGCACCGCACTGTTAAGCGATTCGTAAAGGGATGCCCCGCCGCCGGTAGCAATTCCGTAGGAGGCACCTGTTACCTCATACTCAATTACTCCGTTTTTATAAATTTTAAGCATGGAATCGTTTTCCAGCAAAACGTGCGTTCCTTCACTGTCAATATAGCGGTGTATGGAATTGGGGTTGCCGCCGAAGCATTCAATAACCTTTCCGACAGCATCCGGCCTATTTTCAATGGGGTTTGTTCCGTAAATTTCCGCACGCGAATTTGTCGCCGTGGAGGCCGTATCCAAAACAAGAAACGGATTAAGCACCGTTTTCATCTGCACAGCCGAAGCCTCATCCACAACATCCAAGTTCATTTCCAGTGCCAGCATACAGTTATACTCCGGGTCAACATTTTCCGTGTAGCTTGTGAATGCGGCAATAAGCCTGTCCGTCTTACCGTACATAAGTTCGTAGCGCATAACGCTTTCATCCTCATAGTCAACGGCCAAAAGCTCCACACTATTTGACCCGGTGGGAATAATGAAAAAGTCCTTCAGGGCCGCAAGCTCATAAAACGCGTCCGCCTCCGGATAACCCATAAGACGATAAAAAAGTTTGGGAGCCGTGGCAACCGGATAGCTTACATAGGCATACATAATTTGCTCATTTAATATTTCACGCAAATTTTCCTTGGTAAGTTCCGTTTTTTCGCTTACGCTTATTTCGCCGTTAAGAAAGCCTGAAATCAAGCTTCCGATGTCCGAATAAACATCCTCAAAGGCCGCATTCGTGTTGTAGAAAACCGAGCTGGAGCCGCTTCCGTCTGCGATAACAATTTTTCCGGCCTTTTTTAAATTGTCCAACGGCTGTGAATAATAGCCGTCGAAAAAAGTTCTTATTATCGGCCAGGTTTTAACATTAGCAAAAAGGCTATAGCCTTCCGGCCATAGCCTTTCCTCCATCCATGTAACCGAAGTAAGACCGATACTGCATAAAACAAGCAATATCAAAATAACACTCTTAATTCGTTCCTTCACTTAAGTCTACCCCTCGCTTATCAGCGGCCCCAGCCGCTTATAAGACTTTTTATGCTACTGAACCAGCCCTGTGACACCAAATTAATCTTAAAAAACACACGCTGAATTTTTGTATTGTCCCTTGTAACGGCCTGCACCGCCAAGTTATTATCCCCCGATGTCAACTGAACATTGAAGCAGAACAGCCCGCTTGCACCAACCGTGGTCGTAAGCGCCTTACCTTCTGCATCCTTTATAGGATAGTACATATCATCTGACGCGTTGTATGTAAGCATTGTGACCGTGCAATAGGGGTCCGCAACGCCGGAAACCGGATAAACGCTTTTATTTGACTGTGACTGGGCGTTTTCAGGCTTTTTAATGACCAAAATATTTGTGGCATTTCCCACGTCCTTGTAAGAAACACCTGCGGCAAGGCTGACTGCCGACATGGAAATTATTAAAATAACCGCCAAAAGCAACGCTGTTAACTTTTTCACTGGTCGGCACCTCCATTTAAATTTCAAAGCTTTTCCGCTCTGACAAATATATTATAGCACACCATTGTTACAGGACTGTTACAGCGATATTATTTTTACCTAACATTAGGCGTCCGATATTTTTATACCCAAATCAAACAGTTTCAGGCGTGGAAAGGATTATTCACTTCCGGTTAAACAGGCAGCTTGACCGTAACCGTTGTGCCCTGTCCCTCGGCGCTTTCCACACATATATCTCCGCCGTGCGCATCCACAATTTCCTTGGCAATTGCAAGGCCAAGCCCCGTACCTCCCTTCGAGCGACTTCTGGCCTTATCCACGCGGTAAAAGCGCTCAAAAAGGTGCGGAATGTCCGCCTCCGGGATGCCGATACCGTTGTCGGAAACCTTAATATACGCCGCGTTGTCCCGTGCAAATCCGGAAACCTTCACCGTTCCGCCGTCCGGTGTGTACTTTATCGCATTGCCGATTATGTTTACAATAACCTGCTCAATTCTGTCATGGTCGCCGGTTACAAGCGGCATGAATTCGTCAATATCCTCGCATATTGTCTGCGAATGTTTTTTTGCCTCCACATTCATTCTTGCACAGGCAAGAAGCAAAAGCTCCCTTAAGTCAAACGGCTCCTTTTTCATTTCGGCATTGTTATCCAGTCTGGAAAGAGCCAAAAGGTCAGAAACAAGGCGAGTCATGCGGTCCGCTTCCCCGTCAATTACGGAAAGGAAGCTATCCTCCGTTTCGTCATGCTCGCGGTAGTCCATAAGGGTTTCGGTATAGCTTTTTATAACGGTTATGGGTGTTCGGAGCTCATGCGATACATTGGCAACAAATTCGCGACGTGCGTTATCCAGCCTTTGCTGCTTGGTATAATCCTGAAAAACGGAAACAACACCGATAACGCGCTCCTCGCTTTCCAGGGGGGCAAGATAAACCATGAAGTGGCGCTCGGAATAATCAATCGAAAGCTCGGTCGGTTCCTTTTCCAAATAAAGAAATTGACCAATGCTTAAATCCGTTCCCAATCTTTTGAAAAAGCTGTCAAAATCCCCTACCGACTCACGGCTCACGTTCAAAAGCCGCATTGCCGCCGGATTAATGTGCATAAGCTGACCCTCGGAATTAAAGGCAACAACGCCGTCCGCCATGTACAAAAACACCGTTTCGATCTTTGTTTTTTCGGCGGCCATTTCGCTCATGGTGAAGTTAAGCTCCTCCGCCATGTGATTAAAAGCGCTTGTAAGACTTCCGATTTCATCGTCGCCGGAAACCTTAATTTTTTCCGTGAAATTACCCTCCGCCATGTAAGCGGCCGAGTTTTTAAGTCGGACAAGCGGCGCAATAAGTGTTTTTGACAAAACAAAGCCCAAAAAAACGCTTATTACAAGGCCGATTAAAAGGGCAAGGAAAATGTTTTTTAATATGCTTTTCATTACCTCGTACATTTCCACCTTGGTATCGGCCACGTAGACAATGTACAAAACCTTGCCGTCCACCTTAACCGGGACCGCAAAGTCCATAATATCGCCGCTTTGGGACAGGTCGCCAGTTTTCCCGGCAAGTGCCGCCGTTATGTTTTCGGTTATCCCGATGCTTTGACCGGTGCTTTTCCCGGAAAGGGAATAAAGACAGCTGGCATCACTGCCCGAAAGAATGTAAACATCACGGTATGAGTCAATTCCCATGCGAACGCTGTAGGCTGAAAGCACATTTATCATATCCGAAAGTGAGATAGATGCCGCCTTCCCCAGCTCCTGTGTCATGGATTCTGTAAATGTATTAACCTTCATATCCTCCGTAAACTGCAAATTATAGTATTTTTCAATGCCCCACGCGGAAAAAATACCCACGAAGCACATTACGCTTACTGTAAGAAGAATAAACAGCGTTAATATCCGCCACTGAATACTTTTAAACATAACTTTATTCCTTGTAGAAGTAATAGCCTATTCCGCGGCGAGTCATAATATACTTCGGGTCGGACGGATTATCCTCTATTTTATCGCGCAGGCGGCTTATGGTAACGTCAACCGTGCGGTCGTCGCCGACATATTCATAGCCCCACACCTTCCTTAAAATGGTGTCGCGCGAACAAATTCTGTTAGGAGTTTCGGCCAAAAACTTAACAAGCTCAAATTCGCGAAGCGTAAGCTCTATCGGACGACCGTTTTTCCTAAGCTCATAGCGCTCCGTATTTATTTGAATTTCGCCGATTTTAATATCGCCCTCGTCCTCACCGGTGCGGCTGTCATCCTTGGCCGGTACGGTGCGCCTTAAGTTTGCCTTAACGCGGGCAAGAAGCTCGCGTACCGAAAATGGCTTTGTAACATAATCATCGGCGCCAAGCTCCAAGCCGAGGATTTTATCAATTTCCTCACCGCGCGCAGTGAGCATAACAATGGGCACCTCGCTTTTCTGCCTTATTCTTTTACACACCTCAAATCCGTCCATTCCGGGAAGCATAACATCAAGAAGCACAAGCTCAGGATTTTCCGAAAGCGCCTTGGAAAGTCCCTCTTCTCCATCCATTGCAACGGATACGCGGTAGCCCTCCTTTTCCAGGTTAATCCTTAAAATGTCGCTTATGTTTTTTTCGTCATCCACAACCAAAATAAGCTTTTTTTCCATATGTATCCCCCTTCTTAATATCCGACCTCTTCATCAATTATAATTACCTTAACCCTGTTTTTTATTCTTTGATGTGCCATTATAACATAATCTGCGCAAATTCTGTCCGGCGAAGCACAGCCCTCTGTCATGCCGAGGGCAGTTCGGTTTTGTGAAACGCAGTGCCCTTCCTTTTCGCAAAAGGTTTGGCAAGAAAGCCGTTTTGTATTCATAGGTGCCGCCGTAAGCTTAACACGCTCGGCCGCCTCGTCCAGATTTTTTACAATTTTGTTTTTTCCGGCAACAACAATTACCGTTTTGGGGCCGAAAAGCATTGCCGCAACACGGTTTGCGTTTCCGTCCACATTGTAAAGCTCACCGTTTTCCGTTATAGCGTTGGAGCTTGTCAAAAACGCATCTGCGAAAAAGCTTTCGCGAAACACCCTTTCCCGCTCCTCGGCCGTAAGCTCCTTATTGTATCGGTCTGAAAAATTGTATTTTCCGCTTCTCAAAAGGTCAATAATTCCACATTTAAAAAGTGTCATCGACCCACCGACGGAAACACTGTCGCCTTCATTTAAAAGTCGCTCCACCTTTTCCCGTGCCTCATCCTTTGTTTTTACAAAAAATGCCTCCATGTTGTTTTTTTCCAAGGCCTTCAAGGTTTTTTCAATATTCATAAAAGTGCCTCCCATGCTTCGTTTACCGTTTTTTCGGCATTTATTATTACATCTGTCTTTTCCTTTTTAAGAAACAGCAAAAATTCAATATTTCCGTTTTGGCCTGTCACCGGGGAGTATGTGAGCCCCGCCGGATAAAGCTTTAATTCTGTTGCAAGGGTCAAAATATTTTCAAGCACCTCACGGTGTACCCTTTTATCCTTAACAACGCCCTTTTTACCTACCGCGGCACGCCCTGCCTCAAACTGCGGCTTAACCAGGCACACGCCCTCGGCCGTGCTGTCCGTTTTCTCATAAAGTACCGGCAAAACCTGCCTTAAACTTATGAACGAAACATCACACGCAAAAAACGAACAACCCTCATCCACCGTAAGCTTGCGTATATCCGTCCCCTCGGCATTAACCACGCGGCTGTCCGCAATAAGCGCAGGGGCAAGCTGACCGTGCCCTACATCCACTGCATAAACCTTTTTTGCTCCGGCACGAAGTAGCACGTCGGTAAAGCCGCCCGTGCTTGCTCCGCAATCAATGCACACCTTGCCCGATACATCTATTTCAAAATGCTCCAGTGCCTTTTTCAGCTTGTATGCACCGCGCCCGACAAAGCCCTCGTCAGCCTCCACAACAACACTTTTATTTTCTACCTCCGTGCTCGGCTTTGTAACCGTTTTACCGTCAATCTTAACCTTACCTGATATAATAAGCTCCTTCGCCCTGTCCCGTCCGGAAGCAAGCGAGCTTTTAACCAAATACGCATCAAGCCTCATGAATACCTCCGCAAAGCGCCCTTATTTTTTCCGCAACCGCGGTATCGGAAAGGCCGTAACGCTCCATAAGCTTTTCGGTTTTTCCGTGTTCCACGAATTTATCAGGAAAGGCCAGCGCCACACCCTCGCATTTAAGCTCGGCAAAAACTGCCTCACCCATGCCGCCGCGCCTAACATTTGCCTCCAAAGTTAATAACCGGCCTGTTTTTTCAACCGATTTTTTTATTGCTTCAAAATCAATGGGGTAAACGGTGGAAAGCTCCAAAACTTCCACCGAAATCCCGGATTTTTCTGCGGCGGAAAGCGCCGTTTTCAGCATAATGCCCTCAGCCAAAAGCGTTATATCGCTTCCTTCCCTGACCGTTTTTACCTTGCCGAATTCAAAACCCTTGCTTTGCGGCACTCCCTCGGTACCCCTGGGATACCTTATTGCTATGGGTCCCGAGTGCCCGTTTACCGCATAGTCAAGCATTTCCGAAAGCTCGGCATAGGAAGCCGGTGAGCACACCGCCATGCCGGGAATGTTGCCCAGATAGGAAAGGTCATAAATTCCCTGGTGGGTTGTTCCGTCCGACCCGGGAAGCCCGGCTCTGTCCAAGCAAAATACGACGTGAAAGCCGTTTAGCGCCACATCGTGCCAAATCTCGTCATAGGCACGCTGTAAAAATGTGGAATAGGTGCACACAACCGGCACCATTCCCTCCTCCGCCAGGGCGGCGGCAAAGGTTACAGCATGCTCCTCCGCGATGCCGCAGTCAAAAAACCGTTCGGGATAAGCCTCCGCAAATCCGGAAAGGCCGCACCCCTTTGTCATGGCCGGGCACACAACCGCCAAGCGCTTATTTTTAGCCGCAAGAAGCGCCAAATCCAAGCCCGCAGCAACTGAATAATCCTCCTTAAGGCTGTGAGTTTCGCCGTTATCCACCCTGAACGAGGTAACTCCGTGATAGCGCGAAGGCTGTTCCTCCGCAAAGCCGTAGCCCTTTCCCTTCACAGTTTTAACGTGTATCAGCACCGGCCCGTCCGCATTTTTCGCCCTGTTAATATAATGCTCCAGCCGGGGCATATCGTGCCCGTCCACGGGCCCTAAATATTTGATGCCAAAGCTCTCCGCAAATGTGCCGGGAAGCACCATAAACTTGAGCCTGTCCTTAAAATGCCTTATGTGCTTTTCCAAAAAGGTGCCGGCCTTGGGAATTGCGGAAAGGGCGCCCTTAACATCCTTCTTAGCCTTGGAATAGCCGCGGCTTGTGCGAACACGCATCAGCATATCGGAAAGGGCGCCCACATTTTCCGATATACTCATGCCGTTGTCGTTTAATATTATAATAACTCTTTTGTCCGTGTTGCCAAGGTTGTTTAATGCCTCATAGCAAAGTCCGCCGGTCAGCGCTCCGTCACCAATCACCGCAACGGCAAAGCCAGGCTCACCCTTAATTTTTTTCGCGGCGGCAATCCCGTCCGCCAACGAAAGCGATGTGCCCGAATGGCCTGTGTCAAAAAGGTCTGCCTTGCTTTCGCTACGTCTGGGAAAGCCTGAAAGCCCGTCCGTTGCGCGCATGGTTTTAAAATCCTTCATGCGGCCGGTTAAAATTTTATGCACATAGCTTTGATGGCCTACATCAAACACAATGCGGTCGTCACCCAAAAAATCAAAGCACCGATGAAGCATAAGCGTAAGCTCCACCACGCCTAAATTGGAGGCAAGATGGCCGCCGGTTTTGGAAACACTTTCAATAAGAAACGCCCGTATCTGCTCCGCCAAAAGGCTCATTTCCTCATTGGTAAGCGCACGCAATATATTATGATTTAGGTTTTCGTTAAGTATTTCTGTTTTTTCCATTTTCAGTTCCTCTGTATGTAAATGCTTTTTAAGCGATAATGTGCTTTTTACCGCTGTTTTGGCCGGTAAAGCCGAGTGCAAGCTTACTTTTTGCTCGTAAGCATTTGCGATGCGATAGAATGACTCATGGTGCAAGACGAATGTCTTGCGGGCGGTAAGAATTACCGCCGGTATAATATACCCCATGAGTATATTATACCACAACTTTAAAAAAAGTAAATATTTTTAAAATGGAAAAAGGCAGCTTTAAAAAATAATTTTAAAAGCCGCCTCTTACCGCATTTTTATAAGAAGTTAATTCATCAACAAAACAATTTTGCCCTCCGCTTCGGTCCTTTTTAAGTCAATTACCCTTTGATTGTCCGACCCACGGAATTTCAGCGCAATGCTGTAGCGCTCTTCAACAAACTCGCCGTCCACCAAAACATCCATAAGGCTTAAAAGCTCGTCCGTTATTTCGGTGTGCGCCCTGCCGTTTTTTATCTCCTCGTAAGTATATCCCGAATAGCACCAAATATCCTTTTGAGGAAATTCCGCCTTAACGCGCCTTATGAAGCCGATAAGCCCGTGCTGATTGACCGGCTCCATCGGCTCGCCGCCCAAAAGCGTAAGCCCCTTAATATAGCTTGGAGCCAAACTTTTCATCAGCTGCTCCTCCGTTTCCCGGGTAAATTCCTCCCCGGCGGAAAAGCTCCATGTTTCCCGGTTAAAGCAGCCGGGGCAGTGATGTGTACAGCCGGAAACGAAAAGCGTTACCCTTACGCCAAGGCCATTTGCAATATCACAGCTTTTAATTGCAGAATAATTCATAGCTTAAAGATGCAAAACCCTTTCCTTAATTTCCTGCGTTCTTCCCTGATTCCAAAACTGTGAGCCGATGTAGCCGCAGGTTCTTCTGGCAACATTCATTTTCGCCTGGTCGCGGTTTCCGCAGGACGGGCACTCCCAATAAAGCTTTCCGTCCTCCTCCTTAATCTGAATTTCGCCGTCATATCCGCAAACCTGGCAATAATCGGACTTGGTGTTAAGCTCGGCATACATTATATTTTCGTAAATGTACTTCATAACCTCCAGCACCGCAGGAATATTATCCTGCATATTGGGCACCTCTACATAGCTTATGGCGCCGCCGGGCGAAAGCGCTTGGAACTTAGACTCCAGCGAAAGCTTTGCAAACGCATCAATCTTTTCGGTTACGTGAACATGATAGGAGTTTGTGATGTAGTTTTTATCGGTTACACCCTTAATTTTGCCGAAGCGCTTTTGAAGGCACTTTGCAAATTTATAGGTGGTGGACTCCAAAGGTGTGCCGTAAATGGAATAGTCAATGTTTTCCTCCGCCTTCCAACGTTTGCAGGCATCATTCATTTTTTCAAGTATGCGAAGGCCGAACTCCTCGCCTTCTTTTTCGGTAAGCTTTTTGCCTGTCACCTCATAAACGCACTCCCAAAGTCCGGCAAATCCTAATGAAATCGTGGAATAGCCGCCGTGCAAAAGCTCGGTTATCGGCTCGCCCTTTTTAAGGCGGGCAATCGCGCCGTACTGCCAAAGAATGGGCGCCGCATCGGAAAGTGTTCCCTCCAGCCTCTCATGGCGGCACTTTAATGCCCTGTGGCAAAGCTCCAATCTTTCATCCAAAACCGACCAGAAGCGCTCCTCATTTTTTGTTTCCTTGCAGGCCGTGCACGCAACATCAACCAAATTTAAGGTTACAACGCCCTGGTTAAAGCGACCGTAATATTTAGGCTTGCCCTCATTATCCACATAGGTGGTAAGGAAGCTTCGACAGCCCATGCAGGGATAGCAGTTGCCGTTGCCGTTTTTATCCTTCTTAAGCTCAAACATTATTTTTTCGGAGATGTAATCCGGCACCATTCTTTTTGCAGTGCACTTTGCCGCAAGTTCCGTAAGGTACCAATAGGGCGAATCCTCGGTAATATTATCGTCCTCCAGCACATAAATAAGCTTGGGAAATGCAGGGGTAACATACACGCCTGCCTCATTTTTAACTCCGGTGTGACGCTGCTTTAATACTTCTTCAATAATCAATGCAAGGTCGTGCTTTAAAACAGGGTCCTTTGCTTCGTTAAGATACATAAACACGGTAACAAAGGGGGCCTGGCCGTTGGTTGTCAAAAGTGTTACCACCTGATACTGGATTGTTTGAACGCCGCGCTTTATTTCATCCAAAAGCCGCGACTCCACAATGCAGTCAATTTTATCATCTGCAACCGAAACGCCGGAGTCCTCAATTTCCTTTACAACCTGCTTTTTGATTTTCTCGCGCGAAATCTGCACAAATGGTGCAAGATG
>CAZITC010000019.1:0-10545 GCA_964542085.1 uncultured Ruminococcus sp.
GGCTTACAACCGGAACAACTACCAAGCCCAAAAGCATTACAAATGCGCCGCAGTTAATGGGTGACTGTAAAAATGCCGGGAAAATGCTTCTTGCGAAAAGGTTTACCGTCATAATGCCGGCGCCCAAAATGATGTTCACCATTGCCGCCGCCTTTGTTGCCTTTTTGGAATACAGACCGTATAAGAACGGTGCCAAAAACGCACCTGCCAGAGCGCCCCAGGATACGCCCATAAGCTGAGCAATAAAGTTTACCTGGCTCTTATACTGAACAATCGCGATAACGGCCGAAATTGTAATGAACACTACAACCAACATACGCATTAAGGTAACTTGCTTTTTCTGGCTCATATTCTTTACAATGTTATCCTTTATCAAATCAATTGTCAGGGTTGAGCTTGACGCAAGCACAAGGCTCGAAAGCGTTGACATGGATGCCGACAAAACAAGAATAATAACCACCGCAATCAAAAGCTCGGGAAGGCGCTCAATCATAGAAGGAATAATTGCATCGTAGCCGCCTTCCGCCACCTCTTCACTTGTCATGAAAAGCCTTCCGAATCCGCCGAGAAAATAGCAACCTCCGGCAACAATAACAGCAAAGAGCGTGGAAATTATTGTACCCTTGTTTATTGCTTTTTCACTTTTTATTGCATAAAACTTTTGCACCATCTGCGGAAGTCCCCAGGTCCCGAGTGAGGTTAAAATCACAACTGCCAAAAGTCCCAACGGGTCCGGCCCAAAGAAGGACGCAAATGCACCGGGCATTGTTGTTACAGTTTCATCCGTTACAGCGGCAAGAGCATTAAGCGAGCCTAAAAATCCGCCATTTACGGAAAGAACGGAGAAAATAACCGCCACAATGCCGACAAGCATTATAATGCCCTGAATAAAATCGTTGATAGCCGTTGCCATGTAGCCGCCGACGATTACATAAACGCCCGTCAGCGCGGCCATTATTATAACACAAACCGAATAGTCCACATTAAAGGCCATTGCAAAAAGCCTTGAAAGTCCGTTATACAGAGATGCTGTGTAAGGAATTAAGAAAACGAAAATGATAATCGAAGAAACCACCTTAAGGGTGTTGCTTTTATATCTTTTTCCGAAAAACTCCGGCATTGTTGCCGAGTCTAATTTCTGGGTCATAAGCCTTGTTCTTCTTCCCAGTACAACCCAGGCCAAAAGGGATCCCAAGAATGCGTTTCCAAGTCCAATCCAAGTGGATGCAACGCCGAATTTCCAACCGAACTGGCCGGCATAGCCGACAAAAATAACCGCCGAAAAATAGCTTGTTCCGTAAGCGAACGCCGTAAGCCACGGGCCGACACTTCTTCCGCCCAAAACGAAGCCCGAAACATCACTTGTGTGAGATTTGCAATAAAATCCGACACCTACCATAATACCGAAAAACACTGCCAACATAATAATTTTTACTGCCATTTCAATCAATCCTTTCTTTAGCGAAGGTCGGCTTCGGCAATAAAAAAGCCGCCCTCCTGAAATAAAAATTCCAGAGGGCGGATTAAAATCCGCGTTACCACCTCAGTTCACAGAGCCCTCACGGAACCCTGCCTCATTGAGTAAATGCAAAAACCGTACTGCCATACTACTCACCCGCTTAACGCGCGGCCACGGCACAGCCTACTTTAATAAAAATTTCGGTGTGCGGCTCCCAAACCGTAATTCAAATCCGTGTGACGTATCGACTCGCACCAACCGCCGACTCTCTTAAACTGCCATCACAGCTCTACTTCTCGTTCGTTCATCGCTTTCCAATGATTTTAGCACAACGTGCTTTATTTGTCAAGCACTTTTTTATTTTTCGTAAATATCAATCCTGTCAAAGCCATCGGTTTCCGCAAAGGATACCTTTATCAGCTCCGACCTTGAGGTGGGAATGTTTTTTCCCACAAAGTCCGGCCTTATGGGAAGCTCCCTATGACCGCGGTCAACCACCGCGGCAAGCTTCACCTTTTTCGGTCTGCCGAATTTGGACAGTGCAAACAGTGCCGCCTTGGCAGTTCTTCCGGTATAAATAACATCGTCCGTTATAACAACCTCGCGCCCGTCCAATGCAAAATCAATATTGCTTTCGCTGTTTACCGTGTCAACCGAAGGCGCGGGCAAATCATCCCTGTAGGGAGTTGTATCAAGCACTCCGACCGGAACGCTTACCCCTTCAATTTTATAAATAAATTCCGCCAATCGGCGCGCAAGCGGAACGCCGCGCGTTTTAATGCCGATAAGGCAAAGCATTTTCACATCATCGGTATTTTCCAAAATTTCGTGCGCCATTCTTTTTATGCTGCGCGACAAATCCTCGCCGCTGTAAAGCTGTGATTTATGAAGCATATTACACCTCGAAAAAGCAAACGGCCGCCTTAAAAGCGGCCGTTTTATTAATCTTTCTTAATTATTTTAATTCAAAGTCAACCGCCGTATCGCCCTGTAAGTCCTCGCCGAATTCGTAATCCTTGCCGGGAAGAATTGCATTAAGAACAATGCCGACAATTGCCGCAATGGCAAGACCGGAAAGTGAAATTGTTACACCGCCTACGCTGAATGAAACAGCGCCGTCCTCGTTATAGTATTTAATACCGATTGAAAGCACCAAAATAAGTGCCGCAATAATAACATTTCTTGACTTTGTGAAATCAACCTTGTTTTCAACAACGTTTCTTACACCGACTGCGGAAATCATACCATAAAGCACCAATGAAACGCCGCCGACAACCGATGAGGGCATGGATCTTATTACTGCCGCAAACTTCGGTGAGAAGGACAAAATAACCGCGAAAACAGCCGCAATGCGGATAACCCTGGGGTCATAAACCTTTGAAAGAGCCAAAACGCCTGTGTTTTCACCGTAGGTTGTGTTTGCCGGTGCACCGAAAAGTGCCGCCATACTTGTTGCCAAGCCGTCACCCATAAGTGTTCTGTGAAGGCCGGGCTTTTCAACATAATTCTTTCCGACCGTTGAGCTTATAGCGCATATATCACCGATATGCTCAATCATTGTTGCAAGCGCAATGGGCATAATTGTGATAATGGAGGTTATGATAAGCGAAATATCGGTATTCGGATTTCCGATTAAGGAAAGAGTTGTGTGGTCCCAAACAACGGGAATACCAACCCAGGGTTCCGCGGAAATTGCCGCAA
Source organism: uncultured Ruminococcus sp. (assembly GCA_964542085.1). Taxonomy (GTDB): domain Bacteria; phylum Bacillota; class Clostridia; order CAKSNL01; family HGM11501; genus HGM11501. The sequence goes on from CAZITC010000019.1 coordinate 3,161, forward strand.
AGTCAACATCACCTATTGCAAGGGCAACAAGGTAGGAAACAATAACACCCATGAGGATGGGAATAATCTTTATCATTCCCTTGCCCCAAATGTTGCAAATGATGATTACCGCAATTGCAACAAGAGCAATGCCCCAGTTTTCCGTGCAGTTTGTAATTGCCGATGATGAAAGTGTTAACCCGATTGCAATGATAATGGGACCTGTTACAATCGGCGGGAAGAAGCGCATTACCTTTTTGGCACCGAAAAACTTGAACAGCAGTGCAAGAATAAGATACATAACTCCCGCACACGCAACGCCCACACCGGCATAGGCCGACATGCTTTGGCCTTCCTTGCAAAGTGCGGTAATTGCCGCATAACCGCCGAGAAAAGCGAATGATGAGCCCAGGAACGCAGGAATCTTTCCTCCTGTGATAAGATGGAACAAAAGTGTTCCGAGTCCCGCAAATAAAAGTGTTGATGCCACGTCAAGTCCCGTAATAAGCGGAACAAGCACGGTTGCCCCGAACATTGCAAACATATGCTGCAGTCCGAGTACAAGCATTCTTCCGACGCCAAGTTCCCTGGCATCGTAAATTGCTTCTTTGTTTTTCTCCATTTTACCAGCCTCCGTTTTTTTATATGAAAAAACCTTGTCCGCGCAAAGGCAGACAAGGTCATTTTTTACTTTCCCCTTAACAACTCTTGCCGACGTCTCTGCGTCGAATTAAAGAATTTCCTTACATATTATACCACTGTTCGACATATTTGTAAAGCATTTTTTATTTTATTTTTCCGTCGGTTGAAATTCGCCCACGATAAAGGGAATTATTTGATTTTTTTCAATGTTGAAAACGGCTGAAAGCTCACCGAACATAAGCTTTTTAACGTCCTCCAAAAAATATTCGTCCGTTTTGTGAAGCTTTTTGCCGACCTTTTCAAGCTCCTTTTTAACGGCACAAACGGTTTTAACGTGTGATGCAATGCTTTGCCTGTCCACCGTGGTAACGGCGACATGATAAGCATCCCTACGCTCCCTGTCAGCCGCAATCCAATCAGCCGGACTTGTGCTGTTAATAATATTTTTTATTTCCGATGCCGATATAATGCCGCGCATTTTTTCATCCGCAGCGCGGCTGTCAACCGGAACAAAGAAAACGGAATTAACCCCGTCTAATCTATTTAAAACATAATAGCTTACTTTTTTTCCGCCGATAATTTTATCCTCAATTCTGTCAACCCGGCAAACTCCTTCTCCGCCGTAGATTACCTTATCCCCGATGTTAAACATAAAATAAACTCCTTAAAAAAACTCCGCTCAACAAAAACGACTGCGAAGCTGTGCTTTCAATTCTCCAATCTTCCTTTAATACTATTTTATCACAAATTTTAACAAATTTCAACAGGCATTTTTGACGAAAAAAATCTGCAAAAACGCGGCATCTTTACCATTAAAGCCTCGCTTCAAGCTCCGCCTTATTATTATCACACTCTCCGTCAATCACGCACATTAAAAGCCGCTCCAGGCACGCACCTATTTCCCGTGCGGGAACGCCCATTGCAACAAGGTCACTCCCCTTTATTGCGAGGTCGCCTATTTTATTGCATTTTTTATTTGCTGAGGAAAGCATAGCCATATATCTTTCCCTTTCGGCAATTTCTCCTTTAAGATAACCAAAGGCAATAAGCCTTTCCGCGGCCTTTTGGCTGTGCCCGGAGAGCATCAGTCTAAAATCGCGCTCACACTCGGGCACATTTTGACAAAAAAGCTCCACCGTTTCTTTTTTTGTTTTATTATCTGCACGAAAGTATTTAAGCGCCCGCGATGCCCTTTCGGCATTTCCGAAAAGCAGTGCCGCTCCCAGGGCGGTGTCACGCCGTTCCTCCTCAGTTCTTTTTCCCATAGCCGGGCATTTTTCAAAAATTCCAGCCAAGCCCAATACCTTTGCGGCATTTTCGCCGGCCATAAGCTTCACAAGCTCCGAATAAACCCTCTCCGGAGCAATGCTTCCCAAAAGCTCCCTTTTTTTCTTCATAGCGGCAAGAGTTTTCTCCTCAATTTCAAAAGAAAGCACCGATGCAAACCTTAATGCACGCATAATCCTTAATGCATCTTCCGAAAATCTTTTTTCCGGCTCTCCCACCGCACGAATTATTTTATTTTTTATATCGTCCCTTCCGCCGAAGGGGTCAACCACGTGCCCGTTCTTCCCCATGGCCATTGCGTTGACCGTAAAATCACGGCGGGATAAATCCTTTTCAATGCTTTCGGTAAAGCTGACTACCACCGGATGGCGCGCATCGGCATAATTGCCGTCAATTCTGTAAGTTGTGATTTCGACAACCATGCCCGACAAAATCACGCCGACAGTACCGTGCTTCAGCCCCGCCGTTATTTTTCTTTTATCTGAAAAAGCCGCCATGGTTTCCTCCGGAAGGGCACTCGTTGCAATGTCATAATCTGCCGGAATTCTATCCATCAGCATATCGCGAACGCAACCGCCAACCAAATACGCCTCATATCCGTTTGCCGAAAGCGTATCCAAGGCACTGATCACTTCCTCCGGAACAGCCATATTCACAACGCATCCCCCCTTTCTTTCATCATAATACATAAATCGGAATTTTGCAAGCAGAAAAAACTCGTCAGTATTATTTTTTTGTCAGGTCTTGCAATATTTGAAAATTTGTGTTACAATAAATTGAGTTTATATTAGTTTTGGAAGGTGTTAATTTATGAAAGCGTCAAAATTACTTATGCCCACTTTGAGAGAGGCTCCGTCCGAGGCGGAAATTGCAAGCCATATTCTTATGATGCGCGCCGCGCTTATAAGCAAGCTTGCAGCCGGGGTGTATTCCTATCTTCCCCTTGGCCTTAAGGTGCTTCACAACGTGGAAAATATTATTCGTGAGGAAATGGACCGTGCCGGCGCACAGGAGCTTTTGATGAGCGCACTTCTGCCGGCAGAATGTTATCAAAAGTCCGGCAGATGGGAGCGTTTCGGTGATGATATGTTCCGCCTGAAGGACAGAAACGGAAGGGACTTTTGCTTAGGTCCCACTCATGAGGAAATATTCACGCAAACCGTGCTTGACTCGGTACATTCTTACAGGGATTATCCCTTCACTCTTTATCAAATACAGACCAAGTACCGTGATGAGCGCCGCCCCCGTTTCGGCGTTATGCGTACAAGGGAATTCTTAATGAAAGATGCGTACAGCTTTGACAAAACAAAGGAAGGTCTTGATGCTTCCTATGATGCTATGTACAAGGCTTACAGAAACATTTTTGACCGTCTTGGCTTAAACTACATGATAGTTGATGCTGATACCGGCGCTATGGGCGGAAGCGGAAGCCAGGAGTTCATGGTCATTTCCGAGGTCGGCGAGGATACAATCGCATATTGTCCTGACTGCCACTACAGCGCAAACATCGAAAAGGCGCTGTGCGTTGCCGGTACCCCCTCCGATGAGGAAATGAAGGAAATGAACAAGGTGGAAACCCCCAACGCCCGCACTATTGACGAGGTTGCCGCTTTCTTCGGCAAGAAGGCTGACTCCTTCGTTAAAACAATGCTTTATAAGTGCGACGATAAGTTTTACGCCGTTTTGGTGCGCGGTGACAGAGAAATAAACGAAATTAAGCTTGCCAACGTTACCGGCACATCGGAGGTTTGCCTTGCAGACCCGGCAGATGTTGTTAATATTACCGGTGCAAAGGTTGGCTTTGCCGGCCCCGTCGGCCTCAGTATTCCCGTTATTGCGGACAACGAGGTTATGGCTATGCGTAACTTCATCGCAGGCGCAAACGAAACGGATTGCCACATCGAAAACGTAAACCCCGGCCGTGACTTCACGCCCGAGCTTACTGCGGATATTCGCTCCATATCCGACGGTGATGTTTGCCCCGTCTGCGGCAAGGTTATTCACACTGCTCAGGGAATTGAGGTCGGCCACATCTTTAAGCTGGGAACAAAATATTCCGAAGCACTCGGTCTTACCTATAAGGATGAGGCCGGCGAGGATAAAAACGTTATCATGGGCTGCTACGGCATCGGCGTTAACCGCTGTCTTGCCGCTATCATCGAGCAAAACAACGATGAAAACGGCATAATTTGGCCGGTCGGCGTTGCTCCCTATAAGGCGGTAATTGTACCTGTAAACGCCAAGGATGACACACAGCTTGCCTTGGCTGAGGAAATAACCGAAAAGCTGGAATCAGCCGGCATCGAAACCGTTCTCGACGACAGGGACGAGCGTCCCGGCGTTAAGTTCAAGGACTGGGATTTAATCGGAATTCCCGTTAGAATCACCGTCGGCAAAAAGGCCGCTGAAAGAACGGTTGAATATAAATTGAGAAGCGAAAAGGATTTTGAGCTTATTTCTGTCGATGAGGCAATCGAAAAAGCTTTGGCCTATATAAAATAAAAATAAAAAAGGGAGGGCGCTTTTATGAAAGGGCATACCGGTGAAATCGGAATAGATTTGGGCACAACATCCGTATTGGTTTACGTGCCGGACAAGGGCATTGTTTTAAGAGAGCCCTCCCTTGTTGCCGTTGATGCATCGACCCATAAAATCCGTGCCGTCGGCGAGGAAGCACAAAGCTTGGTTTCCGGCGCTTCGGGCGATGTACTTGCCATTCGCCCGCTGAAGGACGGCGTAATTTCCGACTACTACACCACCGAAAAAATGCTTAGAAGCTTTATTTTCAAGGTGTGCAAAAACAGAATTGTTAAGCCGCGTGTCGTGCTTTGCGTTCCCAGCTCCGTTACCGAGGTGGAGGAGCGCGCCGTTATCGAAGCGGCAGAGGCGGCAGGCGCACGCCAAGCCCTTGTAATTGAAGAGCCTCTTGCCGCGGCCATCGGCTCCGGCATTGATATTACGCGTCCAACGGGAAGCATGGTTGTTGACATTGGCGGCGGAACAACGGATATTGCCGTTGTTTCCTACGGTGGAATTGTTATATCCAATTCGGTAAAAACCGCCGGAAATAAATTTGACGAAGCAATAATCCGCTATATAAGGGATAAGTACGGCATTGCTATCGGCGAACGCACGGCCGAAGATCTTAAAATGAACATAGGCGGCGTTCTTCCGTCGGATGATGAGCTTTCTATGGAGGTTAAGGGCAGAAGTCTTGCCTCAGGCCTTCCGAAGGCGGTTACCGTTACTGGCAACGAAATTATCACCCCGCTTACAGAATGTTTTTCCGATATTATTGATGCTGTTCATGAAACCCTTTCTGAAACTCCGCCCGAGCTTGTTTCCGACCTTTCCAAAAACGGAATTACCTTAACAGGCGGCGGCGCGCTTTTGCGCGGTTGTGCCTCCATACTTCAGCGCGAAACCGGCATTACCGTATCCGTTTCGGAGGATGCGGTCGGCTGTGTGGCCAAGGGCACTGGCATGGCTCTTTCCTATCCGGACCTTATTAAAAAGTGATGAAGCTTAAGCGAATTGTTGCCGTTTCGTCGCTTTCCTTTGCGCTGGGCGTTTATTTTCACACCGCAGGGGCAATTGTTGCTGTGAGCCTGGCCGCTTTGGTGTTTGCTGTTTTAATCTCGCTTAAAAAGGGAGCTTCGGTGGCTTTGGTTGTTGCCTTGGCTTTTTTGGCGGGATTTTTTCATACCAACGGAATATATCTTAGCAACTACCAAAAAACGGCTGAGCTTTTATCAAAATCACAATTCAAATGTCGGGTTGCAGCCATTGAATCACGCGGCAGCTATAACCGCAGTGTTACGGCTGATGCTGACGGAGTAAAGGTTTTGCTAACCTACAGCGATTATTCCTTTTCCTACGGTGATGTTATTTTTGTTAACGCCACACCCAAAAGGGTTACCGACCGCAAAGAGCTTGCAAGTGATATCTACATCACTGCTGAGGTAGCCTCGGCATTTCATCTTGGCCGCGAAATTAACCGCTTCAATCCCAAGGATTTGGCCATGCTGATGCGTGAAAGGCTTTTGTCCGAAGCTGACGGTCTTTGGCACGGCGAAGCCTTAATGTTTGCACGATCTGTCCTCTTCGGTGCAACGGACTATTCGTCGCAGGAATTTAAGAGCAAGCTCGCTTTGGGCAGTATTTCACACATTATTGCAATATCCGGCTTGCACGTTTCGCTTTTTTCGGGCGCAGTTATGCTTATAATAAGCAAAATAACCGCCCGGCGGCATACAAGGCTTTTATGTATACCCTTCACACTGTTTTTCATGCTTTTTACCGGTGCCTCACCCTCCTGCATAAGGGCGGCAATTATGTTTTCGATTTATGTAATATCCGAGGAGGTTTACGCTTATTACGACGGATACACATCCATGGGAATTGCCTCCACACTGATTTTGCTGGCCAATCCGTTTTCGGCCTATTCTCTTTCGTTTATTTTATCCTTCGCGGCAGTTTTGGGAATTACAATGTTTTCCGGGCCGATTGAAACAAAGCTTTCCCGCCTTTCCGCACCGGTTAGAAGCTCACTTTCCGCTACATTTTCGGCACAGGTGTTCACCCTTCCGGTTTCCGCGATTAAATTTTCACGTGTTCCGGTTTTATCGCTGTCTGCAAACCTTTTCGCCGTTCCCCTTTTGCCTATTATAATGGTATCCGGCTATGCGGCCCTACTTCTTTCATTTTTCTCGCTTGACTACCCTTTACGCATTTTGTGCGAAATTCTTATAAATTTTGTTATAAAGACAGCGGAAACAGCCGCCTCGTTGCCGCTGTCCAACATTACACTTCTCATCAAAAGCATGCCACTGTTTTTAATTTTCTATGCATTATCTCTTGTAACAGTCTATCTTTTCCTTAAAACAAAAAGACACAAAACAGCATATGTAATGTTCAATTTATCCATGCTTTCCCTTGTCGTTATGCTGATTGCATCGTCCTACACTCCGGACTGTATTGTTAAGAAAAAGCACGCCGCGCTTATTGTTCACAGTAAAAGCGCCATTCTTTTTACCGACAGCTATGCATACGGGCTTGATGACCTGCTGTTAAACAACAAGGTTTCTTATCTCGATGCCGTTGCCTATACCGATGTCAACTGCAGTCTGCCCGTTTCAAGCATACCCGTGCGACAAATTCTTACTCACAACAATGAATTTTCAAACGAAAACGTGGCATTTCTTACCGAGGGCGACTTTTTAAGCACGGACAGTTTAAGGATAACCGCTGTAAAAATCCCCAAAAAGGGCAAGGAGGGCTATATCGTTGAATTTTTGGATGCCGACAAGCCCGGTCTATTCATTTATTCCGACAGTAACGGAATAAATATTTTTTCTGAAGAGTAAACGGAGGTACTATGAATTACACCGCATTAAAGAAAAAAATTAAAGAGGGAATTGACAGTCTATATGTTTTTTTCGGAGAAGAGTCATATTTAAAAAACTACACCTTAGGCC
>CAZITC010000020.1:0-10196 GCA_964542085.1 uncultured Ruminococcus sp.
ATATTAAGGAGTACACGCAGCATTCGCTTCGTGAAAGCATCGGCGTGGTACAGCAAGATGTTTACCTTTTTTCCGGCACAGTTTATGAAAACATTGCCTACGGTCTGCCCGGCGCATCATTGGACGATGTTAAAAAAGCGGCGCACGATGCCGGCTGTGACGAGTTTATTTCAAAGCTTCCCAAGGGCTATGATACATATGTGGGCGAAAGGGGAGTAAAGCTTTCGGGCGGTCAAAAGCAACGCATATCCATTGCGCGGGTATTTTTGAAAAATCCTCCCATACTTATTCTTGACGAGGCAACAAGCGCGCTGGATAACGAAAGTGAGCTTTTGGTTAAGGAGTCGCTGGCGCATCTTGCAAAGGGCAGAACAACCTTTACCATAGCACACAGGCTGACCACCATAAAAGGCGCAGATAAAATACTGGTGCTTACAGATAAGGGCATTGAAGAAGCGGGAAGCCATGCAGAGCTTATGGAAAAGGACGGCATTTATAAAAAGCTTTACCGGCTTTATGAAAATTAAAAGGAGTGAAGTTATGAAAGGATATTTAAACGTTACCCCGGAAATTACCAAGCTTTCGGAAAAATGCAAAATCAATTCAAATATAGACCCAAGTCTGTACACGGTGCACGAGGTTAAAAAAGGTCTGCGTGACCTGGACGGAAAGGGTGTTGTTGCCGGCTTAACCGAAATTTCAACCATTATCTCCTCTAAGGAGGAAAACGGCGTTACAAAGCCCTGTCGCGGCAAGCTTTATTACCGCGGAATTAACATTGAGGACATTGTTAAGGGTTTTACTGAAGAGGGTCGCTTCGGCTTTGAAGAAACGGTTTACTTGCTTTTGTTCGGTGAGCTTCCCGATGCGGAGGCGCTTTCGGACTTTAACAGCCTTTTGGTTTCGCGGCGCAGTCTGCCGACAAATTTTACCAGGGATGTTATAATGAAGGCACCCAATTCCGATATCATGAATTCCCTGGCGAGAAGTGTTTTGACGCTGTATTCCTATGACAAAACTGCGAACGACGTAAGCGTTGAAAATGTAATGGGGCAGTGCATAAATTTAATTTCCGTTTTTCCCATGCTTTCAGTTTACGCTTACCAGGCCTACAGACATTATGGGCTTGGCAAAGGACTTTACATTCACCGTCCGAGTAGCAAGCTTTCAACGGCGGAAAACTTTTTGAGAATGCTTCGTCCCAACAAGGAATTTACGCCTATGGAGGCAAAGCTTTTGGATATGGCGCTTGTGCTTCACGCCGAGCACGGCGGAGGAAATAACTCCACCTTTACCACCCATGTTGTAACATCCTCCGGAACAGATACATATTCCTCGACGGCGGCATCACTCTGCTCGCTCAAGGGGCCGAAGCATGGAGGGGCAAACATAAAGGTTAAAAAAATGTTTGCGGATATTAAAAAGCACGTGAAGCATTGGAGCTCCGATGCAGAGATTAGGGACTATCTTATAAAGATACTTGAAAAGGAAGCGTTTGACAAAACGGGGCTTATTTACGGAATGGGACACGCGGTTTATTCGCTTTCTGACCCCAGAGCGGAAATTTTTAAGTCATTCGTCGGCGCTCTTTCGAAGGAAAAGGGCAAGGAGGATGAATTTGAACTTTACAACTCCGTTGCCCGCATTGCAACAGAAATTATTTGCGAGCGCAGAAAAATTTACAAGGGTGTTAGCCCGAACATTGACTTTTATTCCGGCTTTGTTTATTCGATGCTGGACATTCCGGATGAGCTTTACACGCCGCTTTTTGCTGTATCGCGAATTGCCGGCTGGAGCGCACACAGGCTTGAAGAAATAATAAATGCCGGAAAAATTATTCGTCCGGCTTATAAATCGGTTGCCGAAGAAAGGGCATATGTAAAACTGAATGAAAGATAACTAAAAAAGCCGGTCGTATGACCGGCTTTTTTTAGTTAAGGCAGTATAAGTGAAACGTCCGCGCCCGGGATTTCCGCATCCAAGCGGGACTTAATAAGGGGCATAAAGCCTTCGTTATATTCATAGCCGATGCAAGAGCGGCCGACCTTGTGCGCCGCAATAAGCGTTGTGCCGGAGCCTAAAAACGGGTCGCCCACCGTTTCGCCTTCGCCCGTGGTGCTTTTTATTATGCGGGCGGCCAGCTCATTCGGAAAAATGGCCGGATGCACATAGTGCTTGCCCACGCTACCGGCCTTGCGGTTAATGTTCCAAAAGGCTCCGCCGTTTATTTTGCTGTTTTTATAGTCGGCGAAGGAGGAAAAAACCGAAGGATTAAGCGTAAGATGCATGCTTTTTGAAAAAAGAAGTACATACTCATGACGGTCGACAATGTTTTTGTCCCCGGTGGGAATTCCTGAAGATTTGTGCCAAATAACAATGCCCTTGTAGAAAAATCCGATTTCACGGCACATATTAACAAAGTCACGGGGAATGAGCACGGCCTTGCCCTTTTGCACACGGATATTTATATTCACCCACAGTGAGCCGTCGAATGAAAGCTTTTTATAACATTCAGACCACACCTTTTTCATTCGGGCAAGGTAAATTCCATAGCTTTCCTGACCGATTTGCCCGGCCTTAAAATAATCCTTAAGATTCCAGTAAGGCGGTGAGGTTACAAAAAGCTTTACAGCGTTGTCGGCAATATCGGACATATCCTCCGAGGTTTTGAAAATTATTTTGCTTTCAAGCGGAGCTTTTTTGTCCGTGGGTGACGCGGGAGCAATGTGGGAGGCGGAAGCTTTTCTTTCTTCGGTAACAATGCGAAAATCGCCTTCGCAGTCGGACATGGCTAAAAGACGCTTTATTACACCGTCATCGCCGAGGAGAATATGATTTGTTATATTGGCCTTGCCGTCATCCTCGGTGGGAATCCAAACATTGCCCGGGTCCTTGCCCTTGGGATTGTAGTTCTTTTCGCGCTTACCCCATTCAACATCCTTCCAAATGTGCTTTTCGCGGATGGCGTCCTTATTAAATTTCATTTTGTCGTGGCTTTTGCAAAGCCAAACAATGTATTTAACGTTATCGTAAAATGCGGCGGCCTGTCCCGTTTCAGTGGGGTAAACAACGGTGTTTACATATTCGTAGCCGATGGCGGTTGCCGCAAAAATAATATCAAAAAAATCATGCAGGGCATTTCCCTCGTTATCGTATTCAGTTTGAAAAATGGCGAAAACGCACCCGTCTTCCGAAATGGAGTTATATTCCGATTTTAGCAAGGAAACGGTTTTTTCATAGCCGGCATCAGTTATCAGCGTTTGCATTTGTTACAATCTCCATTCTTGTTTTTGCAATTTCACAGTAGCTGTCAACAGCCTCAATCAGTACCCAGTTTCTGCCGGTAAGGTGAGCGGCCTTTGCGGTGGTGCCGCTTCCACCGAAGGGGTCTAACACAAGATCGCCGGGATTACTCCATGAAAGAATGTGGTCCGTGGCCAGTTTTTCCGGAAAAATTGCAGGGTGAGCATAGGCAATTTCGTCCCTGGTGGAAAAGCCCTTTCCATTTGCATAACGCCAAATATTTGTTCTTACGCCGAATTCTTCAATGGTTTTTTTACCCTTATTTGTGAGCGAACCGTCCTTTTCTCGGCGGGAAATTTCGCCGTAGGTGGTAAGGCCTGCCCACTTATTGGGCTTGTCGCGCAAAAGGTTGACCGTTTTCGGCTTTCCTTTGCTCAGCACAAACATATATTCAAAGGCATTAAAATATCTGTTGGGGTGCGGAGGGCCGCTTCCGGCCTTTTCATAAATTATTATATCGTACATATTAAGGCCGATTTCCTGAAAATAAAGCGCTTGCTTAAAGCTAGAAAGGGTTTTGTTGCCGTTGACTGTCTTATCGCCGACAACCCACACAATTACGCCACCGGGCCTTAAAACGCGAAAAAGCTCGTCCGCGATGGATTTGAAAACGTCAAAGCTCCAGGGCATTTTTCCGTTATAATCACGTAAATCGTCATAGGGAGGGCTGGTAAGCGTAAGATCCACACATTCGTCCGGAAATTCCTTAAGCAACAGCATTGAATCGGCGTTAAATATTTTGTTTGTTATATCTTTTACATTCATATTAAAACCTCATGCAGAAACAGCGTTATAATCGCTGACGGAAATGGCATTGTCCGCAAGCAAATATTCAAGGTGATAGGACCTTAAAAGTCTGAGACCTTTTAATTCCTTAAGCCTTTGAACAAAGGGGAGGCTAAGGTAATTGGAGGAGTTAAGCTTGGCGTAAAGCAAAGCTTTATCGGCGGCGCTTTGAAAGTGAAGCTTTCTGTGGCAAAGCGGACAAAGCGCAAAAAGGTTTAAGTAATGATCCGGCCCGCAAACAATGTTAAAGGGTATCAAATGGTGAAATTCCACATACGGCTCATTTGAGCTTGTAATAAATGCCGGCTCCTTACAGCACTCACAGCTGAGCGCACCGTCTGTGGAAATGCGCAGATAATACGATTTCATAAGGTTGACGAGGGTGGGGCGCCTTTTGCGATTTTTTGAAGGCGTTACCGTTGCCGAAGCGGAAAGAGTCTTGAGTTTAGAAATAAGGTCACCGGCGCTTTCGGCTTTGTATTGTGCTATGGCTTGAAAGCCGTTTTCCGGGCTTGTAGCCTCATCCGAAAGGTAAGCGTTGTAATTTTTGGTTTGAATTGCAACAAGCGCACACTTTACCTCCGCTTTTAAGGAAGCCTTGCTTGTTATGGCAATACTATTCAAAAGAGTTTTGTAATTGCTGTAAATATGGGCGCATAACGGCCCCGTCATATCTGTGCCAAGGTCTTTTAGCTCAGTTATGCCCATAGATAAGGCGGATGAGGCAATCACTGTAGACAGCATTATAAGCTTATCCGGGTGAATGTTATAAAGGTCCCAATATATTTTGGTTTTAGGATTGGGAGCAACCTTTTTGCCGTTTGCCGAAGCCGCATAGCGCCTTTTAAGGTCGTCCTCAACGGCGGTAAAAAGGTCGGAGTATTTTTGAATTTTATAGTCGCAGAGTGATGAATAAATTTGCCCGAGCAAATTAATCGCGGCGCGGTTTTCAACGGTAATGATGTTTCCGGCAAAGCGCAAAATACCGGTCGGATGTGCATTGCAATCCATGGGAAGGTCGTCCCTAAGCCCCAAAATGTACTTTAAAAGCTCCTTGTGGCTGTCCTCGTTTTCTGAGTCACGCTTTCGACCGAAGGAGTGAATTATATCGGCTATAGAGTCTAAGTTATCAAAAAGCAGATTGTCCTCCTTCAACCAAAGGGAGTTGTTCAGTGTGTGCTTTTTGCGGGAAAGGACGTATTTGTACTGTTTTTCCGTAAGACTGCCGTGCCGTAACAAGTGGTCGATTATATCAAAGTAGGGATTGTAGCTTACAGCAAAGCTTTCCGCTTTGGCATCATTTAACTTGACGAAATTAATTTCCGCTGTTTCCGGCTGTGAAAGCATTTTAATCTTCTGGTGTTCCCATACGGCTGAAAACTCATTTGCGTTCGCAAAAAGCGCCAGCTCGCCAATAGGGGTTAGACTGCTGAATTCAAAGTCGTGGGCACCGGTGGATTTCGAATGAAAAAATCCGTAATAATAAAGGATTTGACGCTCATTTCTTATAAAGGCAATCATATCGTTGGCTATGGATGAAAAATTTGGCTTATCCAAGGGAAAAGCAGTGGAGAACGATAAAATATCCTCTCTTTTAACAGGTCTTGTCAATGAAAGGAGGCATAATTTTTCAATAGCATTGGCAGAAAAAATATATTTTATGCTGTTGTCAGAAATTTTGTGCTTGGTATTTACATCATCAAGGAGTGCCTTCTCTGCGCAGTCTGAGATGGCTTTCTTCATCGCATCGGGCGAATAGACAAACTCGGGCGATGAAATGACTTTTTTTAATAGCTTTTTAACTCCGGTTTGCCCTCCGGATCCCATAAGCAGTGCAAAATAGTATTTTTTCGCCTTATTATAATAATCCTGTCGCTCACTTGGGGAAGAAAAGTCCGAATAACCGGCAAATGCAGAAAAGAAGTTAAAACTTGCGGATTTTGGGTTGACAGCATCGGCCTCGGGATAAAAAAAGCGCGAAGCCGCCGGCTGAACAGCGGACGGAAGGCTTTCTATGTATCGGTCGAAAATTTTTATTATTTCATCTTTGTAGGAGCGGGTCATAATATCGCCGGAAAGGAAAATGTAGTAATACAGCGTTAAAAACTTTTTGGTGTACCAAAGCGTGCCGGAGGACTTTATTTTTGTAAGCTCCATGGATTTGGTGAGTGCGTAGTTACCGGGAAGAAGGCCGTCGACAAATTCATCGTATAATGACACGGGCACACATCCTTTCTTAAAAAATACGTATAATGTTATTATACAGCATTTTAATAGATTTTGCAATAAAAAAGTCGTCGAAAGCGATAAGCCAACGACGACATGGTTGCGGGGGCGGGATTTGAACCACACGACCTCCGGGTTATGAGCCCGACGAGCTACCAGACTGCTCTACCCCGCGATATAAAAAGGAAAACCCTTATGACTTTTTTATTATATCACATGATTTGCGATTTGTAAAGACTTTTTTTAAAAAAAAGTAATTTATTTTTTTCACAGCACATAAAAAGTCTTTTTGATGCTTTTTTGTTCTAAAACGTAAGACAAGCCAATAGTATTTAAGTGTAAACGAAAAAGGGAGGAGATTTTGTGAACGGAGAGCTTATAAGGCTGGCAGAAAGGTATTTTCCTGAGCGGCTTAAAAAAATTGCCTTGGCAGATGCCGCATCACCGGAAAGCAGTGAGGAAATTCGCCTGTCGGCCGGGCGTGAGGCGGCCGTGCTTAAAAAAAGTGGGCTTTATTTTATTGCGGAAACCGGCGAATGTGTGGAAAAGGGAAGGGGTGCCGTTTTCTCGGCGGAGGAAATTCGCGAAACGGTAAGGCTTTTGTGCGACAATTCTCTATATTCGGCACGGGACAAGCTGAAAGGGGGCTTTTTGCCGCTTGCGGGCGGCCACCGCGCCGGAGTTGCCGGCAGGTGCGTGGTGCGTGACGGGCACATTGATTACATTACGGATATTTCATCGGTGAACATAAGAATAGCTCACGAGGTTAAAGGTGCCGCAAGCGGCATATTGGGCTACGTTTGTTCCGATAGTGTGAAAAACACGTTGATTGTTTCGCCGCCGGCGTGCGGAAAAACAACCATGCTTCGAGACCTTGCGCGAGTACTTGGCGGTGAGCGGCATATGAAAAAGGTGGCTTTGATTGACGAGCGCGGAGAGCTTGCGGCCATGAGGGACGGTGTGCCGACAAACGATGTCGGCGAGCTTACCTTCGTGCTGGATGCGTGCCCGAAGTATGATGGTATGATAAGTCTTTTAAGGTCGGCCTCACCGGAAGTTTTGATTACCGACGAGATAGGCTCCGAAAGTGATGCGGAGGCCATTTCCGAGGCGGTAAAGTCCGGCGTTTCGGTTATATGCTCCATTCATGCGCCGTCGGTTGATGCCGCGCTTAAAAAAAGTACCGTTAAAAGACTTTGTTCCGAGGGTGTTTTTGAGCTTTTTGTTCTTCTTTCCAGAAGGCACGGCCCGGGTACGGTGGAGGAGATAAGGCATGCTTAAGATTATGGGTGCGGCCGCGATTACGGCGGCGTTTTTTCTGTACGGTCGGGTTATTATTGACAAAAGAAGGCAAAGGCTTTGCTATATTGAAAATATGATAACCTCGGTTGAAAGGTTTAAGTCGGCAGTTGCTTCGAAAACGCCGCTTGAACGGGCACTGAAAGAAAGCGGCATAGAACGGGATAAGGCATTGGGAGGGGAAGATTTTAACGCATTAGAGTGTTTTTTTTCCGGCATTGATGTGGAAACAGAAAGCGGAGTTATTGAGGCGGCGCAAATTTTTACGGCCAAGCTTATTAAAGACGGAGAAAGCGAAAAGGAAAAATGCAAAAAGGAAGCAAGACTTATAAACGGCGGAAGCGTTGCCCTGGGAGTTTTGGTGTGCATACTTCTTATTTGAGGTGCTTATGAATATTGAGTTTGTGTTTAAGGTAGCGGGAATAGGGCTTATTGTGGCGGTGCTTAATATGATTGTTGGAAAATCCGGAAGGGATGAGCAGGCACTAATTGTTACAATTGCCGGACTTATTGTGGTTTTGGCCATTGTTATTCCGGAGGTTGGAAGGCTGTTTTCGGATATTAAGGCGGTATTCGGCCTATGATAATGAAAATTATCGGGACATTGCTTTTATGTGCGCTGATGTGCGTCGTTTTAAGGCAGGCAGGCCGCAATGACTCGGCCATGCTGCTTGCGGCAGCCGGCTGTGTGTTTGCCTTGGCGGCCGTCTTTTCGATGCTTAGGTCAATAGTGGCTGAACTTTCGGATTTGGCAAGTAGTGCCGGGTTGGACAACGAAATTTATTTAACTGTGTTAAAAATCACCGGGGTGGCATATATAACGCAAAACGGGGCAAGCCTTTGCAGGGATGTGGGCGAGAGCGCCCTGTCGGAAAAAATAGAGTTGGGAGGAAAAATAATGATTTGCATGATGTCGGTGCCGTCTGTTAAGGCGTTACTGGATATGGTTTCAAGTTTGCTATGAAAAAGCTTGTATCGGCACTGTTTATAATATTCCTTTTTTTTCCGATTGCCGCAAAAGCCGCCTTGCAGGACGGTGTGAGGGATGTAACCCTACCGGACGGGGCTTACGAAAGTATAACGGCCGTGACGGACTACTCATTTTACGAGGCGGCCGAGCAAATTGCCAAGGGTACATATACGGCGGATATTAAGGGCGTTATTCAAAAAACGGCGGATATGTTTTTTTCGGAGGTAAAAAAGAATATGCGCATTATGGCGGCGGTAATTGCGCTTGCTGTAATATGCACGTTTATAACAAACCTTAATGTGATTTCTGAAAAAAGTGCCGTGTCAAACGCTTCCTTTATATCGTGCTATTCGGTTTTGGCGGCACTTACGGCGGCCGGCTTTGCAGATGCATCAGAGCTTTCGGCCGATGCGGTGGAAAATATGGGACTTTTTATAAAATCGCTTGTTCCGGTGCTGACCGGCATGGCCGTGGCAGAGGGAAGGATTATAAGCGCGCCGGCTATGCAAGGTCAGGTTTTAATATCCGCTTCCGTTGCCGCGCATATTATTAAAAGGGTACTTATTCCCTTGGCCTATGCGACCTTTGCCGTTAGGATTGTAAACAATTTGACGGCGGAGGAGAGCCTGACCAATCTTGCGAAATTTTTGGATAAGCTTTGCAAAAAAATAATGAGCATAATGCTTTTTATCTTCACCGGGGTACTTACCCTGACAAATTTTGCATCCGGCACCGCAGACAGCATGGGCCTTAAAACCGTCCGTTTCACCCTGAGTTCAACCGTTCCCGTTGCCGGAAGCGCGCTTGCCGAAACGGTAACATCACTTGCGGCAAGTGCGCGAATGATAAAAAATTCGGCCGGTCTTGCCGGGATTATTGCAATCGTGTTAATGAGCGCGTATCCGGTTATAAAATGTGCGGCCATGAGCTTTATTTACAATCTGGCCGGCGCACTTATTCAGCCTGTGGCTGACAAGCGCTTTGCTTCTGCCGTCGGAGCAGTGGGCGAATGTATGGGAACACTTTTTGCGCTTACGACAGTTGCAACGGTTATGCACGTTATATCTGCGGCGGTAATGCTTTCTTTTTCGGGAGTGTGAAGGACTTATGAAGGAATATATTGTTACGCTTTGCGCCGCATCGCTTTTGGTTGCTGTTTCAAACAGTCTGCTTTCGGAAGGCAGTGTGAAAAAGTATTCGCTACTTGCCGGCTCACTTGCCGTAAGTCTTGTTATTGCCATGCCCTTTGCAAGGCTTATTGTTGAGGATTTTGAAATAGAGCTTCCGCAAACGGAAGACTTTGAGGTCACCTATGATGCGACGGAGTATTACACAAAAGCGCTTGGAGAGGAATACGCTCTTCGTATTGAAGCGGAGCTTAGCCGCTTCGGCCGCGTTCTGGCAAGGGTGAGGGACGATTTGACCGTAGAAAGCATTGAAATTTATACCGATGTGCCGCTTTCCGATGCGGAGCGGGAAAAAGTTATAGAGGATTATTCACCTGAAAGGTTGGAGGTGCATTTTGAAGCTGATTGAAAAATTAAAGAATAACCGGCTGATTTTTTTCATATTAATTATAGGAATAGCTTTAATGCTTTTTCCTTCGCGTGAC
>CAZITC010000021.1:0-1085 GCA_964542085.1 uncultured Ruminococcus sp.
GCTGGAGGGCGAAATAAAAGTTCTTACCGAGAAAGCTCTTCAGCTTGAAACAGATTCGGCCAAGGCAGAGCACGAAAAGGAATACATTGCCGCGGCCATTGTTTCCGCCGAAAAGGAGGCCGCAAAAATTCTTTCCGAGGCCGCAATTGAAGCAGAAAAAATAAAGGCCGATACCCTGTCCTCCCTGAAGGCGGAAAAGGACAAGATAACGGACCTGCGCATGTCACTTTATCAGGCAATGCAAACCTATAAGGACAAGCTTGACACTATTGCAAGCCGGACCGACTGCGAAGAATAAACGTTTCGTAGCTTAAAATGAGCTTGCCGCCGGCACCGCGCACCGTTTTGTCGGACGCCGCATTTTTTCTTCTGCAACGATACATAAGTGGCTTTGACACCTCGGCCGAAAGCGATTTTAAGCAGGCGGTGGCATAGCCATTTTTTCTTTCTGCCGGTGCAGTTTCAATATGCACCTCATAAACGCTTCCGCGGTCAACCGCGCCGGCCAATGATACAACCGTGCCGTTTTTGATTATTCCGAATACCGGCCCCAGCGTTACAAGATAAGGGAGGTCGGAAAAAAGTGCGTCTTTCTCATCGCCCCTCAAACGAACGGCATTTGTCCTTTCGCATGGCGGCACATGATAACAAAGGATTTCATCTGACGGCGAAAGTTCCATATTAAGCTCGTCTGCCAGGCCGCGGCAAACGGATAAAAGCGCATCGGTGTTATCAATATTATTAACAACCCTGTCAAAAATACGTTCATCGGCCGCGGCATAAAGCTCACCGTCCGCGCGCACAACCGAAAGCGGAGTGATTACCGCCTCCCGGCCGCACTGAATTTTATTTATACCTTTTTTTATACATCCTGTTTCATTAAGGCAGTAATTTAGTATTTCGTTCACCTTTTCACCCTCCCGAAAGGATTGATTGTATTTTGAAAATTGCAATAATTGATTTAGGCTCCAACTCCGTAAGAATGACGGTTTGGCAGTGCTCGCGCGAAAAAAATGAGGTTATTTACAACGGCCGCAAGTACGTTCGGCTGTCCGAAGGCCTTGCATCGGACAATCTTTTGAAAA
>CAZITC010000021.1:1095-10168 GCA_964542085.1 uncultured Ruminococcus sp.
CCATTACGGCGCTTAAGGAATTTAAATCCACAATTGACTCACTTTCCTGTGAAAGAGTTTGTGCCGTTGCGACCGAGGCGGTACGCCGTGCCGAAAACGGCCGTGAGTTCACCGAAATGGTACGTACCGAATGCGGCTTTGACCTTAGGGTGCTTTCCGGTGCGGACGAGTCACGCTACGACTTTTACGCCTCGCTGGACTTGGTCAACTCCTCCGCGCTTATAATGGACGTGGGTGGCGGAAGCCTAGAGCTTATTCGCTGCAACAGTGACTCGGTGCTGAGCCACATCTGCATGCCTCACGGTGCAGTCGTTATGACCGACCGCTTCGGCACCGATTTTTCGGCCCTGGTCAATTTTTTTACACGCCGGTTTTCACGGCTGGATATGCTAAAGGATGCCTCGGAAAGCAAAATAATCGGACTTGGCGGCTCTGTTCGCGCTCTGTTTGATTGGGCATCGCAAAAAAAGCAAGGTATGGTAATGTCTGCGGATAAGCTTACAGAAACGATTGAGCTTATAAGCAAAATGCCGACCGACGAGCTTAGCCAAATTCCGGCCTTTTCCGAGCGGGCAGATGTTATTAAGGCCGGGCTTGCTCCCTTTTATGCCTTGGCAAGGGTTACCGGTGCCAAGGAAATTGTACTAAATAACCGCGGTGTGCGTGAAGGGATTTTATTTGAATGCTTAAAGCTGAAATCATAAAAAAGGCCCGCTTTTTAGGGCTTAATCACATAGGTTTTTGCCGGCACAGGGAAAAAAGTGCCGTTGCCTGCCTTTTTCCCTACTTTGTTTCGGGTGAAAGTTCACGCCTTTCGGTTTACGCCAGAGCACGGGACTATCACCGTGTGGCAACGGAAAAACTAACCGCCCTTATGGCGGACTTCGACCCCGAGGCCGAGATTTTTTCCGACATTGGCCCGGCAGAGGATATTTTCGTTGCTCAAAAGTGCGGCCTTGGTGTGCGTGGCAAAAACAAGCTTTTAATTAATCCGGATATCGGCTCCTGGTTTTTCATCGGCTATGCCTTAACGAAGCTTGACCTAAAGCCGGACGAGCCTTCCTTTTCCGAGTGCATCGGCTGCGGCAAATGCATAAGCGCATGCCCTGGCGGAGCCCTTGGCAAGGACTTTTCGCCGGAGCGCTGTGTAAGCTATCTGACCCAAAAAAAGGGAATTCTTACCTCCGAGGAGGAAGCGCTTATCAAAAAAAGCGGCTTTATTTTCGGATGCGACATTTGTCAGGAGGTCTGCCCCATGAACTTTGCCAAAGGAGAGTGTTTGCCTGAGTTTGCCGATGACCGCATATTATCGCTTGATTTTAACGAACTTTCTTCAATGAGCAACCGCGCCTTTATGCGAAAATACGCCGACCGTGCCTTCTCCTGGCGCGGTAAGGCACCCCTTGTAAGAAATTTGAAGCTGTTTTCAAAATAGCTGAGCCCATATAGCAATAAACATAAAAAACGCCGTATACTTTGGGTATAACGGCGTTTTTTTTTGCCTAAATCTTAAACTTGGCTTTTCAAAAAGCCTTTTACTTTTCGCCTAAAAACTTTTCGAAAACAACCTCCAAAATTTCCTCGCGGTCAATTTTGCTTATTGCACTTCTGGCACCGTTATGGCTTGTAATGTAAATGGGGTCACCCGACATAATGTAACCGACTATTTGGTTAATCGGGTTATAGCCCTTTTCCTTAAGTGCACTAAAGGTAAGACTCAAGGCCTCGGTCACCTCTTCCGTCATATCACGCTCAAGCTCAAACATTGTTGTATTATCATTATTCATCGGTTACACCGTCCTTTCTCATACATTGTACTCCAAAACGCCATCCTTTTCAATAGCTGCAACAAACATTTAATCAATTTTTAACATTTCTGTTTTTCGGCGGCCTTTTCTTCCTCTTCCTTTTCAAGCACGGTATAAGCAACCTTGCCCACCAGTGTTTTGGGAAGTGAATCCCTAAATTCATATTCGTGGGGCAGTGCGTACTTCGCAATGTTCTTTTCACAATGCGCCTTTATGGAATTTTTAACCTCTTCAGTCGGCTTTATTCCTTGCTTCAGCACAATGAAAGCCTTTATGCGCTGCATTTTATAATCATCCTTAACTCCGATAACGGTGCTTAAAAGCACGGCCTCGTGCGCATCAATAACATTTTCAATCTGTGATGGATAAACATTGTAGCCACTTGTGATTATCATGCGCTTCAAGCGCTGGCGGAAGTAAACAAACCCGTCCGCATCCATATAGCCAAGGTCACCTGTGTGAAGCCAAATGCGGCCGTCCTCATGCGTCCTTAAGGTTTTCATGGTTTCCTTCGGATTATCAATATATTCACGCATCACGGTGGGACCGCTTATACAAATTTCGCCAAGCTCGCCGGCTCCCACCGGGTCGTTGGTTTCCGGCTTTGTTATGCAATAAAGCATATCCGGAAATGGCACGCCGATGCTTCCCTCACGGTAATAGCTTTTCGGAGTAAGACAGCTGGCCGTAACACATTCCGTTGTTCCGTAGCCCTCACGCACCTGAATATCGGCGCCGTGCTCCGATAAAAACTTATCCACCTTTTTCTTAAGTTCCACCGAAAGAGAGTCCCCTCCGGAGAACACGCCCTTGAGGCACGAAAGGTCCGCCTTGGCCATACCCTCACTTCTCAAAAGTCCTTCGTAAAGTGTGGGCACACCAGCCATGTAATTGGGACGGTACTTTTTAAACAGCTTAGGAAATTCCTTTATGTTAAGCCGCGGCACAAGCGCACAGCGACCGGCAAAGCACAGCATTGTGTGTATGCAAACACCCAAGCCGAAGCCGTGGAACATTGGCATAACGGCAAGCATTGTCTGTCCTGCCTCAAAACATCCGGAGGCCGCCTCCGTTTGCATTGCAAGAGCATTAAAGTTAAGGTTTGTTAATAAAATGCCCTTGGATGTGCCTGTTGTTCCGCCGCTGTATAATATAGCCGCGGGATGCGCACCGTCCTTTAAATCAGGAAGCTTATTTTCATTTTCGCCCATTTTCATAAATGAGTGCCACGAAACGGTGTTCCCGGAGTCCTTAACCTTTTTTTCGGGAGCCATAAGGCTTTTGGCCGTGGCTTTAACCGGGCCGAGAGCATCCGTAACCTTAGTAAGAATTACCTTTTCCAAAAAGCTTTTACCGAGCGATACCTCAAACTTTTCATAAAAATCGGTAAGGGTAACGGCAAAACGGCTTTTGCTCAAATTAAGGTAAAAAAGAATTTCGTTTTCGGCCGACAAAGGATGCACCATGTTTGCAACAGCACCGATGCGGTTTACTGCATAGAACACAATAAGCGCCTGGGGCATATTGGGCAGGCAAATGGTAACCGCCTCCCCCTCCTTAACGCCAAGAGCCAAAAGCGCGTGTGCGGCGTGTGTAACGTCCGCCACAAAATGCTTATAGTCCGACGATGCGCCGAAAAAGTCATACGCCGTATAGGTGGGATACTTTTCCGCAGTACGGCTTACTGCCTCAAACATACTGATATCCGGATAATTCAGCGATTTTGGCGTATTTTCGTAAAATTTAAACCATGGAGCTTCAAAACTCAAAGTCAATCACCTCTCCTAATTTTTTATCCAAAATATATGGGTTTTTGCAAATATGCTTAACCAGCTTTAACGACTTGGCAAAATAAAATCCGTCCGCAATACGCTCATCCAAGGTGACACCGATATTAACAATATCCCGCGGCACAAATTCGCCGTTTTCGTTTTCAATCAGTTCCGAATGAATTGTTCCGATTGTAACAACAATTCCGTTGGTTCCGAAATTGTTCAAATGGTGATAAACCGCATCACACTTTATACTGCCCAGGTTAGATAAAAGCACTGTGCAATATTCCGTGTCCACATCGGTAAAGGATGCCGGCATAAGGCCGTGACTGTCCATAAACCGCACCGCCCAAATGAAAAGGTACATAATGGGTTTGGGAAAATGCTTTATTACATTCAAAATATCGTCAGCGCTTTTGGTTTTTTTACCACTTCTGACCCTGGATACCCGTGCCGATATTTTATCGGTAACGTCATTCACCGCATCCTCATCCTCCGGTCGGTAAATCATAATTGTTTCCTCTGCCCCGTCGGAAAACTGCTTTTTTGCCACAAAGCCCATTGTTATTGCACGACGCATATAATAGCGCTTTCCGGAAACGTATCTGTTCAAAAGCGGCCTCATTTTTACAGTTCGCGCAATCGCGGCAATCAGGCAGTGAAAAAGCGTCACCTTGCGTTCACCCGTTACGTTTTTTTCCTCAATGAATTTCAAAAGCTCGGTAACATCCAGCTTTTCGTTTATGTAAACCTCAGCCTCAGTGCGCTTGGGCATTCCGTAAGCCATGTACACATGCATGCCGTCAATATCCCTTATGCGAACGGCATCGCGCCTATCGCCCCATTTTCTCATACCTTGCCCTCCTGTTTTTCTCGCTTTTTTCATTATACACCCAAGATGTCACAATGTCAAACAAAAAAAGGGAATGCAAATAAAGCATCCCCTTTTTACCGTCATATGGATTGAATCCAGCTTATAATACCGCTTGCCCAAACAACAAGAATAATTATGGGGATAACATACTTAAAATAAAGTCTCATCCACGAAGGGAAGCGGAAGCCCTTTTGGCCGGTATTCGCTTCCCTGATAAAGTTATCCCAGCCCCAGCCGCGCTTAAGTGAGCAGAAAAGCACATAAACCATGGAGCCAAGCGGTAAAACATTGTTGCTGATGATGAAATCCTCAATATCCATTATTGTTTTGCTTCCTCCGCCAAGCGAGATACCCGAAAGAAGGTTAAAGCCGAATAGCGCGGGAAGTGAGAGCACAAGCAAAAGACCGATGTTAATAAGGCTTATTACCGGTCTTTTAAGCTTTGTTTCCTCCAGCCAGAAGGACATGATGTTTTCAAACACGGCAATAACCGTGGAAAACGATGCAAAAATCATGAACATGAAGAAGAGCACACCCACAATTCTTCCGCCAGGCATATTGTTAAAAATGGACGAAAGCGTTGTGAAAAGAAAGCTTGCACCTACCGTGCCGGCATCTGCCGTTACGCCGTTGTTAAATGTAAAGCAGGCCGGGAAAATGATGAAGCCGCACATAAGCGCAACGAAGGTATCCAAGCACACGATGGTTACCGACTCACCCAAAAGCCTTCTGTCTTTCCCTATGTAGCTTCCGAATATGGCTATGGAGCCCATTCCGATGCTCAAGGTGAAAAATGCCTGCCCCATTGCCGATGAAATGACCGTCCACGGGCCGGAAGCAACGAAGTTTTCTATTGAGGGCACAAGGTAGAATTTTAAGCCCTCGCCTGCACCTGACAAGGTGCACGAATAAATTGCAAGTCCAACCATAAGCACAAGCAGCGCAATCATCATGCCCTTTGTAATGCGCTCAACGCCGTTTTGAAGGCCGGCAGAGCAAATGCCGAAGCAAATTAATATTACCGCAAAGGTTGCAACAAGCATTAACACGGGGTTTGAAACAATTCCGCCGAAAACACCGCCAAGCTCCTCGGCCGTTTTATACTCCATTACAGAGCCGGTGATATATTTACCGAAGTAAATAAGCATCCAGCCCGATATTGTTGTATAAAACATCATCAATAAATAGTTTCCGCCAATGCCGACATATTTCATAAAATGCCACTTTTGCCCGGGCTTTTCCAGTGCGTTAAAGGATCCGGCAATACTTTTTTGGCTTGCCCGGCCGACAGAAAGCTCCGCCGTCATAACCGGAATACCCAAAAGAATCAAAAACGCAATGTAGATAAGCACGAAGAACGCCCCTCCGTAGCTTCCCGTTGTAATGGGAAAACGGTAAACGTTTCCCAGGCCGATTGCACAGCCCGCCGAAATTAGGATAAATCCCAATCTCGACCCAAATTTTTCTCTTTCCATTTTATCCCTCCGAAAATTTTTTATTTAAACGGGCAGACGTCCCCGGCCGTTTATTGATACATGTAAATATATCTATCTAAGCACAGCTCCAAGCTCTCTTTCAAGAGCCTTGACAATTTTGTCAAACACCTTGTTAATATCCGCATCCTTTAAGGTTTGCTCGGCAGAGCGGTACACCGCGTTATAAGCCACACTCTTTTTACCCTCCGGAATTTGCTTGCCCTCGTACACGTCGAACAGTGTAACCGACTCCAAGTATTTTCCGGACATTCTCTTTATAATATCGTGAATTTTGGCAACAGGTACGTCCTTATCCACAATAACGGCAATATCACGCTCAATTGCGGGCATACGGGCAATTTTTTTGTACTTAACCTCATCCTTTGCCGCCGCAAAAACGGCCTCAAAGTCAAGCTCGCTTACATAAACATTTGTTTCAATTGAGAAGCGCTCGGCAACGTCAGGATGAATTTCGCCGATGATGCCGGCTTTTTTACCGTTAATTATAATATCCGCGCATTTTCCGGGGTGGAAGCAAGCCGTTTCTGTTGAACGCTCAAACTCAAAATTATCCACACCGACAGCGGAAAGCAAGCCCTCCACCGTACCCTTCAAGGTGAAATAGTCATGCTCCTTGCCATAGCAACCGATAGCAATAAGCTTTTTCTCCTCCGGAAGCTCAGTCAGAGGAAGCGCCTTCGGCAAATAAACGGTGCCAACCTCAAACAAAGCGGCCGAAGCGTTTCTGTAACGGTAATTGGTTTCCAAAATTTCAAGCAAACTGGAAATTATGCTTGTGCGCATAACGGAATTTTCCTCGCCCAAGGGGTTTGCAATTTTAATTGCCTTTTCGGTATCCTCACCTACATCCGCCAAAAGCTTGGGTGCCGTGAAGCTGTAGGTCATAATCTGATAGTAGCCGTCCGATGCAAGGCGATCCGCCACCTTGTTTTCAAGCTTCTGTCTGGGTGTTCTTAACGCCGGCTCCGTTTCGCCGGAGGGAAGGGTGTGGTTTATCCTGTCGTAGCCGTACATGCGCATAACCTCTTCCGCAACGTCCGCCTCACCGAACATATCCGCACGGTAGCTGGGCACGTCAACAAAGCCGTCCTCTATCTTAAACGAAAGCCTTGTAAGCGCATCGCGCATAAACTCCTCCGAAATATCCATGCCGAGGAATCTGTTGATTTTTTCGGGATTGAATGGAATTTTCTTTTCAAACGCGGGAGCATTATTTACATCAATAACACCGTCCACAACCTCACCACAGCCCAAAAGCTCAATAAGCTGGCAGGCCCTGTTCACCGCCGGAATAACATTTTCCGGATCCAAGCCCTTTTCGTACTTGCCCGAAGCATCGGTACGCATACCGAGTGAAGCGGCCGTTCTTCTTACCGAAGGGCCAAAGAAGTTTGCCGACTCAAAAAGGATTGTCGTTGTTCCCTCAGTAATTTCCGAGTCAAAGCCACCCATTACGCCGGCAACGGCAACCGCCTTTTCCTTATCGGCGATTACTAAATTATCGTGATTTAACGTTCTGTCCACGCCGTCCAGCGTTTTAATTTTCTCGCCGTCCTCTGCACGTCGAACAATTATCTCTCCACCGGAAAGATAGTTAATGTCAAAAGCGTGCATGGGCTGGCCGTATTCCATTAAAATGTAGTTTGTAATATCAACGATATTGTTTATCGGTCTCATTCCGGCCGCAGAAATTCTTTTCTGCATCCATTTGGGAGAGGGGCCGATTTTTACGTTTTTAACCACTCTTGCCGCATATCTTAAGCAAAGGTCGGGCGCCTCGACCGTAACGTGAGCATAGTCGTTCACATCACCGCCGACCCCCTTCACCGTAACAGCGGGTATGCAGAAGGGAACATTAAAGGTTGCCGCCGCCTCACGCGCGAGGCCGTTTACCGAAAGGCAGTCCGGCCTGTTGGGAGTGATTTCAAATTCAACAACAGTTTCCTCCAAATCCAGTGCCTTTTTAACATCCTCGCCGACGGTTAAGCCAAGCTCCTCCGGAAAGCAAATTATTCCGTCCTCGCAAGCGCCGGGAACATCGTCAAACGACAGGCCAAGCTCATCATGTGAGCAAAGCATACCGAAAGAGTCCTCACCGCGAAGCTTGGATTTTTTAATTTTTATGCCGCCGGGAAGCGTTGCGCCGATTTTGGAAACGGCAACAATTGCACCCTCGAAAACATTGGGCGCACCGGTAACAATTTTAAGCTCTTCACTGCCCACATCCACCTGGCAAATAACCATGTGGTCGGAATTGGGATGTGGAACAACGCTTTTAACGCGGCCGATAACAACATTGTCAAATCCGCCGCCGAGGGTTTCGTACCCCTCCACCTTGGAGCCGGACATGGTCATTCGGTCACAAAATTCTTTAACATCTGAAAAGTCGCAATCCATATAATCGGACAGCCAGCTTATCGGTAATTTCATAACGGCACCTCCTTAAAACTGCTTAAGAAAACGTGTGTCGTTTTCATAAAGCAAGCGCATATCGTCAATATCGTATTTCATCATGGCAATTCTTTCAAGGCCTATGCCAAAGGCAAAGCCGGAATAAACCTCCGGATCAATTCCGCATTCACGAAGCACGGTTTCGTGCACCATGCCGCAACCCAAAATTTCAATCCATCCCTCTCCCTTGCAAATGGGACAGCCCTTTTGACCGCACGCAAAGCATGACATATCCACCTCGGCGCTGGGCTCGGTATACGGAAAATGGTGCGGACGGAAGCGGATTTTCATACCCTTACCATAAAGTGCACAAACAAACTCCTCCAATGTTCCCGCAAGGTCTGCCATGGTAATTCCCTTGTCAATAACAAGCCCCTCCAGCTGGTGGAAAAGCGGCGAATGTGTTGCATCCACCGTGTCGGAGCGGTAAACGCGGCCGGGTGAAATTATTCTTATGGGCGGCTTTTTATTTTCCATTGTTCGAATTTGCACAGACGAGGTTTGAGTGCGCAAAAGAATGTTATCCGTTATATAAAATGTATCCTGCGTGTCGCGCGCCGGATGGTCCTTTGGCATATTCAGTGCCTCAAAGCAATAGTGATCGTATTCAACATCCGGACCGTCCACAATGGAAAAGCCCATACCCAGGAAAATATCCTCCAAATCCCTTTG
>CAZITC010000022.1:0-10130 GCA_964542085.1 uncultured Ruminococcus sp.
GCGTATCTGACTCATCCGATGCCTTAATCGGCTCGTCGGAGGCTTCACTTTCCGGCGGTGAGCTTGGCGCAGTGCTTGTGCCCGTAAGATACAAATCTCAGGGCACGGAGCTTGCCGCAATCAGTGACTTAAACGAAACCGCGGAGCTTATCACGGCTTTTGCTGAAAGGGGTTAATAAAATGGACTATATTGCAAGGGCGGTTACCGCCGACGGAATGATAAGAATTTTTGCGTGCAACACAACCGAAACGGTTGCTACGGCCGCAAGCATACATAAAACAAGTGCAACGGCCACGGCCGCACTGGGGCGCACCCTAACTGCCGCAACAATGATGGGCGCCATGCTGAAGGATGAGGGCGGCACCGTTACCTTAAACATTAAGGGCGGCGGCCCCGTCGGCACAATCTGCGCCGTAACGGACAGCTCTGCCATGGTGCGCGGCTATGTGGACAACCCCCTGGCGGATGTTCCATCCCGTGCGGACAATCACTTAGACGTTGCCGGAATTGTGGGAACGGACGGTTATTTAACCGTTATCCGCGACTACGGCTTAAAGGAGCCGTACGTCGGCAGTGTGCCGCTGGTCAGCGGCGAAATAGGGGACGATGTTACAAGCTACTTTGCAACCAGTGAGCAAACGCCCTCTGCCGTCGGCCTCGGTGTGCTTGTGGATAAGGACCTTTCGGTTAAGGCCGCCGGCGGCTTTATTGTTCAGCTTATGCCCGGCGCCACCGAGGAACACATCGCCGATGTGGAGGCTTCCATAAAAAGCCTCGGCTCTGTTACCGCGGCCTTGGAGAGCGGCATGACTGCCGAACAGCTTGCCGAAAGTCTTGTTTCAAACTCCACCCTTCTTTTTTACGAAAATCTTCCCACGGCTTATTTTTGTCCCTGCTCCAAGGAGCGTATGGCGCGCGCCCTGTGTTCCATCGGTCGGGCCGAGCTTTCGGATATTATCGAAAAGGACAAAAAGGCCGAGTTAAAATGCCACTTCTGCGGCGGAAGCTACGTATTTAATGAGGATGAGCTTCGCGAAATATTAAAAAAAGCGACGAGGGAATGACTCGCCGCACCTAAAAATAGTGTTCGGATTATTTACATTCGGTTAACCAAAAACCCCCGCATATGCGGGGGTTTTTATATTGACATTTATCTATATTATATAATGCCCAGTTTTTTCATTTCAGCCTCAAGCACGGCCTTGTTTTTATCCTCCATTTCATAAAGAGGAAGGCGCACGAAGGATGAGCACATACCCATAAGCGCCATGGCCTGCTTTGCAGGAATGGGGTTAACCTCTGAAAACAGCGCACGGATTAAGGGATAATACTTTATTTGAAGTGCCGCGGCCTCAGTGTATTTTCCTTCCATGCAAAGGCGGCACATTTTTTCCGTTTCCGCAGGCACGACATTGGAAAGCACTGAAATAACTCCCTTTGCGCCGACGCTCATCATGGGCACAATTACATCGTCGTTTCCGGAATAAACGGTAAGGTCATCGCCGCAAAGTGAAATAAGCTCCACCGTACGCGCCAAATTTCCCGTTGCTTCCTTAATGGCTACAATACTTTCGATTTTTGAAAGCTCCATCGCGGTTTCCGGCTTAATATCCACGCCCGTGCGTGAAGGCACATTGTAAATAATCGCCGGCAGGTCACATGCCTTAGCAAGGGTTGCATAATGCTGAACAAGGCCGCGCTGTGTGGTTTTATTGTAGTAGGGCGTTACCCACAAAAGACCGTCAGCGCCGCTTCTTTGCGCCGCCTTACTCATTATCACGGCGTGCTCGGTGTTGTTGCTTCCCGTGCCGGCAATGATTTTCATTTTGCCGCGCGCTCTCTCAACCGCAAAGCGAATTGCCTCAATATGCTCGTCATCCTCCTGAGTGGATGCCTCACCCGTTGTTCCGCAAATTACTAGGGCACTTATGCCCTCCTCCGCCTGAAAATCAATCAGGCGGCCGAACGCCTCATAATCAATGCCCTTTTCGTTAAAGGGTGTGATAAGCGCGGTCGCCGCGCCTTCGAAAATAACCTGTTTCATTTTTTTTACTCCCTTCATTTTACTTGTTCCTTAACCTTTAATATTTTTTTAACACTTTCGTCAATTCGTTCCTCACTTATGCGGCCGCTTACTATTGCCTCCATAACCGCATCATGGGCACCCTTGGGATTTTTCGGCATAAGCAGCATATCGGCGCCGGCTTCAATTGCCAAAACCGCCGCTTCGTTTTCGTCAAACTCCTCCGTAACGGCGCCCATGGAAAGCGAATCCGTTATGGCAAGCCCGGAAAAGCCCAGCGTGTTTTTCAAAAGCTCCGTCATAATTTCATAGGAAAGCGAGGCCGGCTTATCCGAAACCGCGCTTAGGGTCATGTGCGAGGCCATTACAAAATCCGCCCCTGCCGAAATCCCAGCCTTAAAGGGGATAAGCTCACATTCGGTCAGCTGTTCAAGGCTTCTTGTGCTTTCCGATTTTCCGGTGTGCGAGTTTACACTTGTGCTTCCGTGCCCCGGAAAGTGCTTAAGCACCGACAGCACGCCGCCGTCGGCAAAGCCGCGCACCTGGGCGGCAACCATTTTTGCCACGTGCTCCGGGTCCGACCCGAAGGAGCGGCTTGCTATTTCCGTGTTGTCCGGATTAACCAAAACGTCTGCCACGGGCGCAAAATCTATGTTAAAGCCAAGGGCTGAAAGCTCCGTTCCCAGTGTTTTGCCGATTTGGTAGGCCTCATTCTCATCTTTCACCTCGGCCATGGGCCCGAAGCGTGTTACTCCCATTTGCGGATTACTGCCCGCACGCGAAACAAGGCCGCCCTCCTCATCCACGCCGAGGAAAAGCGGAATTTTTGAATAGCTTTGTGTGTTTGCAAGCATTTGGACGGTCTGCTCCCGGCCTTTAAGATTGGCGGCAAAATAAATAATTCCGCCGACCGGACAGTCCGAAAGCGCCTGCCTTGTCACCTCACCGGCGGCAATAACAGTGCCAACCGAGGTTATGGACTCAGGCGTGACTATCATCATCTGCCACACCTTTTCCGATGCTGTCATTTCCTCAATTGCGGAAACGGGCCGGTTTTCCTTATCGTAAGGCAACCCCTGCCTACCGACACTTAAAGCAAGAGCCAGGCAAAAAAAGGCCGCCAAAAGCAATACAGCAAGCTTTTTGATAATACCGCCCCCTTTATTATATGCCGT
Organism: uncultured Ruminococcus sp.; assembly: GCA_964542085.1. Classification (GTDB taxonomy): domain Bacteria; phylum Bacillota; class Clostridia; order CAKSNL01; family HGM11501; genus HGM11501. The sequence goes on from CAZITC010000022.1 coordinate 3,200, forward strand.
AATTTGCGAAACGGCGCAAGGCCGGTCCCTATAAGAATATTATACATCAACACAATTTTTTTGTCAATCACTTGAAAAAGCTTTGTGCCTGTGTTATAATAATTTCAAGTGTAGCTTGAAATTATTATGCAACCGTCCAGGACTTAAACGGAGGAAGGAAAAATGTTCACCTGCAAAATCGCGGACACGGTCTTTTCCGTGAAAAATAAATATCCTTACCTTTATTCCCTCATGGCTGACTATTTAACCGATGAGGTGCCCTCGCACGCCCTTTATGTTCCTGAGGCGGAGCTTAAAGCCGCCTGTGCGGCAGAGGGTGAATTTCCGCCGGAGGTGCACGAAAGCCTTTTAATTTACCGTAAAATGCTTTCCGTACTTGCGGATGAAAACGCATTTTTAATGCATTCCTCCCTGCTTTCGCTAAACGGCGCGGGCTATGTTTTCACGGCCAAAAGCGGCACCGGCAAAACAACCCATTCGCTTTTGTGGCAAAGGCTTTTCGGCGCGGAAATTATAAACGGTGACAAACCGATTTACAAGCTGGAAAACGGTACACTTTACGGCTACGGTACGCCATTTGCCGGTAAGGAGGGCTTTAATAAAAACGACCGCGTTCCGATTAAGGCCGTTTGCTTTCTTTTTCAGGCAAAAGAAAACACAATTCGCCGCCTCTCCGCGCACGAGGTTATTTTGAAAATTTTCGACCAGGTGCACCTGCCCGAGGAGCGCGAAAAAAAAGAGCGCGTGCTTGCGCTTTTGGATAAAATGATAACAGACCTGCCGTTTTATCACCTCGGCTGTAACATATCGGACGGGGCGGCAAAGCTTTCACACAGAATTATGTCGAAGGGTGAGTGATTTTATGAAAATTAAGGCTGAATTTATTTTAAAACAAATTGCCGGCGAAAACGTGGTTATTTTTTTAACACCGGAATTTTCCAACAAGGTTGTTACCTTAAACGAAACCGGCGCGCTTTTATTCAATCTGCTTAAGGACGGGGCAGAGGTGCCTCAGCTTGTTGATGCACTTCTTTCGGAATATGAGGTTACGCCCGAGGCGGCAAAGCGCGATGTTGATGCCTTTATAAGCTCCCTTACCGAGTTTGGTGCTCTTTCATGACTACCGTTTGCTCAATTTCAGAGCTTGTTCCCGTTATTTTGGAGGTTTTGGCCAAGGGCGGAAGCTTTTCGTTCATTCCCAACGGAACAAGCATGCTTCCCACTGTTACCGGCGGTCGCGACAGGGTGACCCTTGCCCCCCTTCCGGAGCGCATTAAAAACGGTGATATTGTGCTTTTTAAAACCGATGGCGGTGACATTGTGCTCCACCGCGTAATATGCCAAAAAAACGGATTATTCACCTTTTGCGGCGATAATTTACGCCTGCCGGAGCAAAACATTCCCAAAAGCCATTTAATCGGCCGTGTAACGGAAATCGAACGAAACGGGAAAAAGCTTTCGCTACTTTCCCCCACGCAAAGGCTTTGCGCCTTTTTCACCGTGCTTGAAAAGCGCTGCATATTTTTATTGCGACGCCTTTTGCGCCAAGATTAATATTCACGCATATCAATATAACGGGCTGTTGCCCGTTTTTTGTTTGCGTTATCAACGCATTTATATTTTTCAATATAAAAGCACCGCACTAAATGTGCGGTGCTTTTATTTTATTTATCCAAAATTCTTTGAATAACCACTGCGGCCTCTGCCCTTGAAGCATTGTTCTTGGGAAGGAAAGTGCCGTCCGGATAGCCGCTCATAATTCCTGAGGAATTAATCTGACCGATTGCATCGCGTGCCCAATCGGAAACACTTGCGTTATCGGTGAATGCGGTACCGGCGGAAGCACCTGAGCTCTTGCCCAAAAGTGCAATCAATCTTTGGCACATAACCGCCATTTCCTCACGGGTAATGCTTGCATTGGGTGAGAAGGTTTTATCCGAGGTACCCTGGGTTATTCCGTTTTTAACGGCCCACGAAACCGCCGCATAAAACCAGTCTGTATAGGAAACATCGTCAAAGCTTACCTCGGCCGCGCCCACACCCTTTGCCGCCTTGTAAAGCAGGCTTAAAAATTCCGCACGGGTGATTAACGCATCCGGAAGGAAGGTGCTTTCCGAATAGCCGTTTATTATTTCTTCAATGTAAAGCTTTTCAATAATATCCTTTGCCCAGTGGCCTTCAATGTCGGTAAGCTCGCCCTTGCCCCTTATTCTGTCATACTTGGGGTAAAGGGTTAATGCCTCGGTAACGCCGGTATTGCCGTAAGGCACGGTAAGCGCCTCGTCCAAATACCAGCCGGAGAATTTGTAGCCGGGAATTTCCCTGGGCTCGGAAACGGTTGCGCCGTCGGCAACCTTTACAAAGCCGGTGCCGGCAATATAAACATTGTGACCCTTTGTGTTATCCTCTTTTTTATCCTCTGCCGGTGTGCTTGTTGCAGGAGGCTTTGCTGTGTTGGAGGGCTTGGAGCCGCCTCCTCCTCCGCCGCCTCCGCCTCCGCCGCCGCCTCCGCCGCCGGAAACGCGCCAAACAGCGGTAAAGGTAACGGCCTGTTCGGGCATGGTAAATTCAGCACCCGGGCTGTAGGTTTGACCGTTATAGCTCCAGCCGGCAAAGGTGTAGGCTGAAAGGCTTAAATTACAGCTTGCAACGGTAATCTTCCTACCCGCTCTAACCTGTGTGGTTTCAGGAAGCTTGCCTGTTGCGCCCTGCTTATCGGTATAGGTAACGGCATAGGTATCATGGTCCATACCCTCCGCCTTAATCACAATGTTGCCGGAAACGTTTTTAATCTTAACGGTTGCCGTATCGTTTGTGGTTTTTGTGTAAATATAGTCCTTGCCGACGGCCTGTGTTTTGCCGCCGACTGTTACTGTAATAACGTCCGGCATCCAAAGTTCGTCCGTCGATTTGAATGAAATAACCGCATCCTTGCCGTTTTCAACCTCGCTCGGTGCATTAAGCGCCTCAATGCTTGTAAGCTGTAAGGTAACTGTGGACTTGCCTTCGGCAATTTTTTCCGTTTCAGCCTTCAGGCGAACATCTGTGAACAAATCGTCCAAAGCGCCCACGGTTTCCTTGGTGCCCTCCGAAGAAAGGGTAACGCTCGGCTTTCTTTCAATCAGCTTAAAGGTGCTTATCTCCGCAATTTGGCAGAAGGTGCCGCCGGAGGTGGTTAAAACAGAAAGCTTTATTGCTTTCACCGTGCCTAAAATGCTGTTAAACTTAATCGTCTGCTCGGCCGCACTGTTTATAAGATTGCCCTCTGCAATCGGCGTGCTGTCAAAGCTTGTGCCGTCGGCAGAGGCATAAACCTTATAGCCGATAATTCTTCCGCCGTCGTTATCCTGGCGTGGTGTGTACTTAATTCCGCCCAGTGAGGTAACGCCTTCCGCAAATGTAAGCGTAATATCGTGGGGCGGCCTGGTCGGATTAACAACCGTATTGGACTGCACCTCGTAATAGGAGTGCCAATAAGTTCTTACGTTGGAGTCCGTCATTAAGCTTGCCGGGTAGCTTGCGTGCGCATTGGAGGCCGTAACCGCAAATGCGCTGTTATCTACCTTAACCTCATCGTAAAGCGGTGTTTCAGCGCTTACCGTAATGCTTTTTACCCTGTAGCCGTCATTTGCAGTAACGGTGAAAGACGCGGATTTTTTCCTTTTTACCACACTGCCGGAGGCAACACTCTTGCCGCCGGATGTAACAGAAATCGTGGCCCCTGTCGGCGTGTCGAAATAAAATTTGTGCTTTTCCGCACCGCCCACCTTAAAGGTGTAATTTAAGCTGTCGCCGATTAAGAAGTCAAGGGTAAATACCACATCCTGTGCCTCTTGGCTTGCCAAGCAATCCAAGAAAAAGTATTTGCTAAGCAAAATGCTGCTGTCCGTTACACTGTAGTATGCCGGGTCAACCGGACTGCCGTTCACGCTGAAGGCCTCTAAGCTTCCGCCGTCATTCAGCTTGTATGCAATTTCAAGGTTATCGGCATAGTCATCAAACTCGTCAAACTCAAAAATGCTCTCTTTCTCTGCAAGAGCGGCGTTTTTCGGGTCGTTACCAGCCGCGCCATTCAAAAATCTTATTTCGCCGGCGGTTGCATAGTCGTAATTACCCTTTGTTACCGTGATTTTAACCTTTCTAACCGTCAGGTTAAAGTCAAACCTCGTGCACTGAACGTTGTAATATCCGCCGTAGGTGTAGTTCTCGGTTTTAACGGGGTACCACTCGGCATCCGCATCCTCGGAGAAGGTTACAAACGCCTTAAGGCTCTTGAAATAGCCGGCGCTGTCCGCATCGTTACCGGAGCGTGTGGGGTAGTAGTTAAATCCGGAAATTTTGGTAAGCTTGCCCAAATCCACCACAATGTCAATGGGAGGCTTATCCTGTTCGCCCTTTGCCGAATTGTAATATGAATGCCAAATGGAGTGAATATTTCCGTCAATAAGGTTTGTTGCCGGCTGTAATGCGTTTTCGCTTGTAGCCGTTACCGTAAAGGACGAAGTATCCCTTATTTCAGCGAAAACATCAATATCATTGTAGGAAAGACACTCCGGAATAAGTGCAATTTCCGTAAATTCCGGTGCCGCATCGCCGATTGCGCTAATCTCGGCACGGACTGCGCGAACGTTTAGGTTTGCACGGAAAAGATATTTGCCTCCTGTGAGCGCACCTTCCGCAAACTCAACAAAATTGGTGCCGTCCTCACTTACCGAAAGCTTAACTTTGGATGCGTTCTTGCCGTCAACCGCATGGAAGCGTATTCCGGAAACCTTCATTTTTTCGTTCGATTTGATAGTTATGACGTCGCCGAGCGAGCTTGCGTAGGAGCTTGCCTCATCCTCATCGAAGGCGTCTTCAATACCGGTGCCGGAGGCCGTGGCGGTAAGCGCCTTCGCCGTTGCCGCCGGCATTTCATCTGCAAAATCGGTATAGGTATAGGCCATGTTTGCCTTCTTAAATTCCAGCTCGGCGCCGGTGGAGAAGGTTGCCCCCTCCGTTTCCACGGAAACGAAGCGTACCGCGCGCACCGTAATGTTTTCGCCGAAGTCAATCACCTTATCGTCCGGGGATGAATAGCTGAAGCGACCGCGCGCCGCCTTGTAAAAGTTTGTTCCGTCCGGAGAAAGGTAAATATCGGCCAAGGTTACGCGACTTCCGCCGTTTCGCGGCGTGTAGCGCACGCCGGAAATTACCTTATCGCTGTTAAAGTTTACCGAAATCCAGTGCGGAAGCGGATTTGCACTTTCCACATCGGAGCCGATAACGTTGTAATTCGAATGCCAGAAGCTTGACTTGTCGCCGTCAAACATTTTTGACGCCGGATTGCTTTTGAATTCGGAGTTTGAGTCAAAGCTCCACCTTTCCGTACCGTTCGGCCAATAGGAAAAGTCGCCCAGGCCGGAAAGTGTTGTATCCTCGTAAGCCTCATTCGCCTTGATAACGTGAAGCTCGTTAAGCTTTAAGTTGCCGCTGCCCGTTGTTACAACCGCCAGCGCCACAATTCCTATGTTAAATCCGAAGTCGGTAACGGCCACCTTGCCGCCCGTCTTTACGCTACCGATTAATACAAAGTCCACTCCGTTTTCAGAGCCGTAAATACTGCCGCCGGAAACTGAGCCCTCCTCATCGTAAAGCCTTATTCCGGAAACACTCAAGGGCTCGGCGAAGCGGTATTTCACCGTGCGAAGCGCTGTGTCCACCCCGGTATACTTAAGGTCCAAAAGCGCAGGAGCCGCCTCCTCGTCAGATGAGTTAACGCCGCTTGCCACCGTTATGCTCCTTGTTTCGCTCAGCGTAACGGTTGCATCTGCCTCCTTTTGGGAAAGATAAATATTTGCCGGGTTTTTAAATTCCATTTGCCCTATAACATCAGTATCCTTAAGGCTTTCGGCCATGGCCGTGCACATTGAAAGCGCAAGACTTGCCGCAAGCACCGCGGATATTATTTTCTTCATCCTGACATACCTCCTTGGATTGATTTCCGCACAGGGCGTTTTTCGCCCTGTACGGGAAGGAAGGAAACATATATTCAAAAAAGCTTTTGGCCTTTTTGACTTGTGTTACCGAACAGTGTGCTTCAGTTTAAAACCTTAACCTCGCCGCCCACACCGTTCTTTATTGAATTAACGGTTATTCCCGAAAGCTCATAGAAGAAATATGTACCCTTTACGTTAACAAAGGTTACCGCTGTAAAGGCCGTATCCAAATGGTCCTTGGGAATTTTAATGTAGTCAACGCCGAAGCTGTTGCCGGTTACAGGTGCAACAAAGTCGGCATCCTTATTTGTTTTTGAAAGGAAGTAAGCCTCCAGCGCGTTTTCTGTGTTTGTGTAAACATCGTTTTTGTTTGCATCAAAAATGCTTGTTGCAAAAACATATGTTCCGTAGGATTGAATTTCGGCATCCTCGGCAAGCTCGAAGTTGGTTATAAAGCGAATAACGCCTTCCTTAACCTCGCCCTCCTCGGTGTAAACGCCGGAGTCTGCCTCCATGCTTATTCTTATTTTGCCGGGTGCCCAAATAAGCTTGCCCTCTTTAATGTGACCGTAAGCCTCGCCCCCGTCAAGAAGGAAGTTACCCTCGCCCTTGCCGGACTCATAAACGCCGAAGGAGGCGCCCATTTTGCCAAAGCTTACGCCGGCTTTTCCGGTGAAGTCGTTTTTCAGAATAATAATTTTGTCACTTTCCGGAATAATGTTGCTTTGTGCATTTGTTTGCGTGTTGTTTGTGTTGCCGTAAACCAAGGCATCGCCCTTCAAATAAAGCTTTGTGCCGGAGTCGGCATAAATTCCGCCACCGCCCGGAGCATAGTTTGCGGTAATTTTTCCGCCCTCCAAATTAACAACACCGTCGGTTGTAAGATAAATTGCACCGCCGTTGGACTGTGCGCTGTTTTCCTTGATTTCGGCATTTTCCAAAAGGTTAAGCGT
>CAZITC010000023.1:0-10051 GCA_964542085.1 uncultured Ruminococcus sp.
CAGTTACCGAGGGGGAAATAATAATTGTTCACCGTGACGAAAAAAAGACCTATATGACCGAGGTGTACAAAAAGGGTGCGCCCTTCGGCGAGCTTTTCGCCCTTCCGCCGGCCGGCCACAGCATTGAGGTTTTTGCGCACACCGACTGCACAGTGCTTACCTTTGACTATCAAAGACTTGTAAGACCGTGCGATAAAGCCTGCTATTACCACGATATGCTTATATCCAACCTTTTTAAAATCGGGGCCGAACGTACTGCCGAAAAAAATTTGCATCTGTCACTGCTCAAGGAAAAAAATTGTCGCGAAAAGCTTTTGGCTTATTTGAAGGCAGAAAGTGAAGTCAAGGGTGCGGAATTTGACCTTTCCCTGAGCCAGGCCGCTCTTGCCGATTACCTTTGTGTTGACAGAAGTGCCATGGCGCGTGCTCTTTCGGAGCTGCGCAAGGAGGGAATTATTCACTCCAAGGGGCGCCACTTTAAGCTTTCCGATGAGTGAACATTGCAGTAAAAAAAGCCCGGACTTTTCCGAGCTTTTTTACTGTAATGCGGCTAAAAAGCCGCTTTATTATTTTGCCGCGGCTTTTATTACCGCTACCGCTTCTTTAAGCAACTCAAAAGGAATGTTAAGCGCCGGAAGAAGGCGCACTTTGTCCTTTGCCTTTATAACAAGCACTCCGTTTTTACGGCATAGCGCCACAATTTCATCCGCGCTTTTTTCGGTTTTCACACCTATCATAAGCCCGAGGCCGGAAACGCTTATAACGCCCTCTGCGCACGAAAGCTCATTTTTTATATATTCCGCTTTTTCGCTGACCTCAGCCAAAAGCCTGTCGTCAATACGGCGAAGCACCGAAAGCGCACCTGCCGCAGAAACGGGATTTCCGCCGAAGGTGGAGCCGTGCGTGCCGGCCGTGAGGCAGGAGGCCACCTCCTCGCTCATCAGTGTTGCTCCAATCGGAAGTCCTCCGCCGAGTCCCTTGGCCGTGGAAATAATATCCGGCTTTATGCCGTAATGCATATAGCCGTAAAGCTTGCCCGTACGGCCGTTACCGGTCTGCACCTCATCCACAATTACCAAAACATCCTTCTCCTTGGCCATGGCATAAACCGCCTTAACATAATCCGCATCAAGCGGCATAACTCCGCCCTCACCTTGCACAACCTCCATCATAACGGCCGCACAGCTGTTGTTTTCCAGTATAGAACGCATTTCATCCGCATTGTTAGCCTCCGCATACAAAAAGCCTTCGGTTAATGGCAAAAAGTCCTTGTGAAAAACATCCTGTCCCGTTGCGGCAAGGGTTGTTACCGTTCTGCCGTGGAAGCTGTTTTTCAGCGTAACAATGTTATAATATTCGCCGCCCTTTTTCTCCGCGGCGTATTTTCTGGCCGCCTTGATTGCGCACTCGTTTGCCTCCGCTCCCGAATTGGAGAAGAAAACCTTTCCCATGCCCGTCCGCTTAATAAGCTCCTCCGCCAAAAGCACCGACGGCTCGTTATAATAAAGGTTTGAAGTATGTGAAAGCTTGCCCAGCTGCTCTGTCACGGCGGCAAGCCATTCGTCATCCGCCGCACCGAAGCTTGTTACGGCAATACCCGTTGCCATGTCAATGTATTTATTACCCTCGCTGTCCCACAAAAGTGAGCCCTTTCCCCGCTCTAAAACAACCGGAAAGCGCGAATAGGTGTTTGCGATAAACGCCCTGTCCTTTTCCTTAATATCCATAGCTTACCCCTTATTCGTCAATAAACATTGTGCCTATACCTTCATTGGTCAGCATTTCAATCAAAATTGAATGAGGGATACGTCCGTCAATTATAAACACTCTGCGCACGCCCCACTTTATTGCGTTGATACAGCATTCCACCTTAGGAAGCATACCTCCGCCGATTACGCCCTTTTCCTTAAGAGCCGGCGCCTCACTGAGCTTGATAACGGGAATTAACGTTTCCGGGTCATCCTTATCCATTAAAATTCCGCTTATATCCGTCATGGAAATAAGGCTTTCCGCGCCAAGCTCGCCAGCAATTTTAGCGGCCGCCGTGTCCGCATTTATGTTGTAAACATTACCCTCATCGTCACACCCCACGGTGGATACAACGGGAATATAGCCCTTTTCAAGCACATCCAAAATAGGCTCCACATTAACGCCGGTGATTGAGCCGACATAGCCTAAGCTTTCATCCTTCATTTCGGCCTTTATCATATGTCCGTCAATTCCCGATAAGCCGATGGCTTTACCACCCTTAAGCTCAATCAAATTTACAAGGCTTTTGTTCACCTTGCCTGCCAAAACCATTTGAACAACGTCCACGGTTTCCTTATCGGTTACGCGAAGGCCGTTTTTAAATTCGCTTTTTTTGCCGATTTTGTCCAGCATACCGGTAATTTCCGGACCGCCGCCGTGAATTAAAACCACCTTCACACCGACAAGCGACAAAAGGATTATGTCACGCATAACCGAATCCTTCAGCTTTTCGTTCACCATGGCATTTCCGCCATATTTTATTACAACAATTTTACCCGTGTAATCCTGAATGTACGGAAGTGCGTGCACCAGTATAGAGGCGCGCTCGGCATTTGATATGTTCATTTCATTTACCTCTCTCAAGTTCTGTAATCTCCGTTTATTTTTACGTAGTCATAGGTCAAGTCACAGCCCCAAGCCGTCGACGTATATTCGCCGGAGTTTAATTCAACCAAAATATCAATCTCATCCTCGGTGAGCACCTTTTTTGCCTCATCCTCGGAAAAATCAATTCCGGCACCGTTTTTGCAAACGTCCACACGGCCGGCCCTGGATAAAAAGCTAACGTCAATTTTATCCACATCCACATCGGCACCACTATAGCCGATGGCGCAAAGCACACGTCCCCAGTTTGCATCCGCTCCGAACATTGCCGCCTTCGTAAGCGACGAGCATATAACGCTTTTTGCAACGGTTTTCGCCGTCTTTTCATCGGCCGCGCCGCTTACCTTACATTCAATAAGTTTGGTTGCGCCCTCACCGTCCGCCGCAATTCTTCTGCAAAGATTTACCGTAACCGTGTTCAGCGCTTGCATAAATATGTCAAAATCAGCACCCTCGGCCGTGATTTCCTCATTACCGGCCATACCGTTTGCAAGCACCGTTACCATGTCGTTGGTCGAGGTATCCCCGTCCACGCTTACCATGTTGAAGGTTTCGTTAACGTCGGTCGAAAGAGCTTTTTTAAGCATTTCAGAGGATATTGCGCAGTCGGTGGTTATAAAAACAAGCATCGTCGCCATGTTGGGGTGTATCATGCCTGAGCCCTTTGCAATGCCGCCGATTTTACACTCCATACCGCCGACTTCAAAGCTTACCGCAATTTCCTTAAGGCGCCTGTCCGTTGTCATAATTGCGTTTGCCGCATCAGCCGAATTATTACCCAAGGCTTCAATAAGCAGCGGAATGCCCCTTTCAATCGGCTCTATTGTCATGCTCTGGCCGATAACGCCGGTGGAAGCAACCACAACGTCCTTTTCGTCAATTTTAAGAGCCTCGGCCAACACTCGGCAGGTGGATAAGGCTATTTCCCTTCCGTTGGCATTACAGGTGTTTGCGTTTCCGCTGTTGCAAATAACCGCCTGCGCCCACCCGTCCGCAAGATGCTCACGGGTAACGCGAAGTGGCGCACCCTTAACCAGATTTTTTGTGTATACAGCGGCCGCCGCGGCACGCTTTTCCGAATAAATAAGCGCAAGGTCACGCTTGGTTTTGTTTTTTCTTATCCCGCAGTGCACGCCCGCGGCCGTAAATCCCTTTGCGGCGCAAACGCCCCCATCTGTAAGCTTCATAAAAATTTCCTCCTATATTTCAAGTCCCAGGTTTTTTTCAACGCCCGTTATTATGTTCAAATTTTCCAATGCCGCACCGGAGGCACCCTTGCCCAAATTATCGTATAAGGCAACCAAAATAAGCCTGTCCTCGTTTCCCAGAACTCCGATTTTCATTATATCGCGGCCGGAATACTCAGCCGCGGAAATAAATCCGTCCGCTCCCATGGCTTCGTCAAAAAATACCACGGGGCCGGTGTATTTATTTTTATAAACTTCCTTAATACACTCGCCCGGCTTTTTTAAATTTTCCTTAAACAGCGGCACCGTAACCTCCATTCCGCTGTAAAAGGGAGCAACAAAGGGTGAAAATACCGGCTCGTGCGAAAGTCCGGTCACCGCCTTCATTTCACGCAAGTGCTTGTGGCACTGCCCAAGACCATACTGCCGCGGCGCGGATAAAAGCGCGCTTTTTTCCGCCGCCTCATACTCCGCAATCATCTTTTTTCCGCCACCCGAATAGCCGGTTACCGAATAGCAGGTAAGAAGAAGCTCCTTATCAATAATTCCGGCCTCGATAAGCGGGTAAACCAAAGCAATAAAGCCGCCCGCGTGACAGCCGGGCACTGCAATGCGCTTTGATGTGCGAATTTTTTCCTCATGCTCGGACGAAAGCTCCGGAAAGCCATAGGCCCAGGCCGGATCCGTTCTGTGAGCGGTGGAGGTATCAATTATCACCGTATCGGGATTTTTAACCATAGAAACCGCTTCCCTTGCCGCATCATCCGGCAGGCACAAAAACGTAACATCCGACGAATTTATTGCCTCCGCACGTGCCTTGGCATTTTTTCGCTCCTCCTCCGAAAGGGTGATTAGCGAAATATCCGTCCTTTCCTTTAGCCTGTCATATATTCTAAGGCCGGTTGTTCCGGCCTTGCCGTCAATAAAAATGCTTTTCATTTGCACTACCGCCTTTTTTGGTAATATTGTAATTATATGCATAAATTTTGCATTTGTCAAGCCGTTTTCTGTGTTTTATGCATTTTTATGCATAAATTCCGCAAATGTGCATAAATCATGCAAAATCCTCAATACTAAATTATCACACTTGCCAAAAGGGCGGCGAAAGAGCCGCCCTTTTTTATCTGTTCACAATCCAGTTACCGAAGCCCTTTCCCGTGTTAAGCCGGTAAGCAAAGGTCTTTTCACCCATAAACCTTTGAATGGTAATGCTGCCCACCGTTTCCACCTCCAGCACTCCTACCTCGGAAAGCTTGGGAGCATTTTTTCCGCCCTTACCCGTTTTGAGATTGCATTCGTAGGTGCCCTTCTTCAAAGTGTCGAAATCCGTTGACTTGTCGATCTTACCTGTTTTTACGTCATTATCGCTGCGATAGTATTTTACCGTCTCGTAAGGATCTGCATCTCCTGCCATACGGACATTCAAAAACGATGATTTTGTCAGCTCTATATTAGAGAATATAAGGTTGTCCTCGTTGTTGAGCTTAAGGCCGCATACCATATAACCGCCGTTGTCAGTATTTGCGTTAAATATGATTCGCGGGAATTTTTCACGCAATTCCTTCGTGTAAACTCCTCCGTTGGTTATCCAGAGCATATTGTTTATTAAAACTCCGTGTGACGGCTCCTCGTAAGCCAAAACAAAGCCGTATCTGTACGTGTCCACCGCAGGTGAAACAAAGCTAATATCATAGCCTCTGAGCACCGCAAAGGTCGAATGCTCGACTATCGAATTGTCTCTGAGCCAAGCGGCACAGCCTGTGAACCGTCCGCATATGGTATCGTATGCCGTCTCGAAATTCACGACCTCGATCTGATCGAAGTGCGTATCGAAAGCGTTGTCGTAAACACCGATCGTGCCCTTAATACCGTAATCGTTTTCGATCAGTATGTTTCTGAAGAATGACTGCCCGTCGGGATGCTCCTCAGTTCTTGTAACTATACCTTTTTCAAGTACGTTTTTAAGATAGAAATCCTCAAAAACAATGTGTCTTGTTCTGTATACGCCGATTCCGTTTTTTGCCAGATTGTTTGCGTTTATGTGGCCGCCCTTAAAATAGCTGTTGAAAGCATATCCGACTTCGGTACGTCCCTTTCTTACAGTAATAAAGTAGTCGATTATATCATCCGAGTCCAATCTCCATTCGGCATTGGGTGAAAGCTCCACCGAGAAAAGATCCGGGAAATTTACCGTTCTCCCGAAAAGATATACTCCCGTCGGAAAATATATCGGCGTTTTGTAGTCGTTTAAGATATACTTATCCATTATCTCGTCGTTGTAGGTTACTCCGTCTCCCGAAAATCCGTATTCCAGTGCGTTTATTATACCGTTCATGTTATATGCCTCCTTATTTTTTGTTTGACTTGCCGCCTCGGTGCAGGAAATCATTAAAAGGGCCGCAAGCATTACAGCAACAATTTTTTTCATATTTTATTTTCCTTTCTTTTCACATGCTGTGAAATTCTGTTATAGTCGTTCGTAAGAATTGTATCAACGCCCAATGCAATTAATCCCTCGGTTTCTTTCGGGTCGTCCGACCAGAACACATTGCATTTTATGCCGTGCTTATGCGCCTTTGCAATCATCTCACGATTGTAAAAGGGCTTAAAAAACTGTACCTTCTCACAGCCAAGCTCAATCGCCCTGTCCACAATAGCCCATGGCCTGTCATCCGAATGAGCGACACATACGGCAATTTCCGAATCCTCCGCAAAGCTGACCGATGACCGGATTGCATAGGCGTTTGTGTTGTAGGCCAGATGGTAGCACATTATTTCAATTGCATCGTGGCTGTCACTCCTCTGATGCGAGCAACCGATTATTATATCCACATTTTGCCTTGCAATATTGGCATAAAACTCGTAAAAGTAAAAATCGTAGCAGGTCAAAAAGCCGAAGCGGATGCCCTCAAACTCCATAACGCACGGCTAAGAAAACTCGTAGGTGTAGTCCGAGTCCAGCTTTAGGGGGGAGCTGAATTATACATGCCTTCATATTTCCCTCACTTTCCTTACATAAATTTCATTCGCAAACACTTAACGTGGTAAGTTGCATTATGTTTGGCTGTGATCTGCGGTCGTTATTATAATGCTTTGGCTTCGCCTGAAATCATAATCAATTAAAATGCTATTCCGAAAGGCTTCCCCTTGAGAGGAAGCTGTCACGCAAGTGACTGATGAGGTGTGGAAAGCATATCTTTCGTTACAACAATCGCCTTTGGCGCCTTCAGCTGACCATAAGGTCAATTTAGCTTGAATTCATCTATGATGAATCCATTATACCATACCGCAATTCAAAAAGCAAGAAATATTCCTTTTCGACGGCGATGCGAAAAAGGCGTGACAATCCCCATCCTTATCCGCCCAACGAAGCGTTTTGCCAATACAAAAGCCCAATACAACTCAGATAAGTTGTATCGGGCTTAGTTATTATCTTAACGCCTGCTTTTCAAAAAGCTTTTTTGCCATTCCCAAATTACTTTTCGATTGTAATTGTCTGCGTTGCGCCGTCCCAGGTTACTTCGTAACCAAACTGCTCGGAAAGGAAGCGAAGCGGTACGAAGGTGCGCGAATCCTTAATTCTGGGAGCCGACTCCAAGGTGTACATCGCCTTTGTGCCGCGGCCCTCTGCCCACACAAGCGGATAGTTTATTTGCAGTGTAAGCTTTTTGCCGTCACACCCAACAATTATAGTTTGCGTTTCATCAACCCACTCGATTTCCGCGCCCATTTCCTCCAAAAGGCCTCTCAAAGGAATTAACGTTCTTCCGGCAGAGGTAATGAAGGGCGCCGTATCAATTGTTTTAACGCTTTCCGCTCCGCTCTTTGTAACCTTAATTTCGCTCGAGCCGATTTGCATTATATACTTGCCCTTGCCGCTTGTTTTTTCACTGTCTGCCTTAGTGTGCCAGAAGGTAAGCTCGCCGCATGAAGCACGCTTTGCGTAATATTTGGTAATTTCAATTTCCACGTAGCGGGCAGTTACCGGCGTATCAAAAACAATTTCCTTTTCACCCAGTGACCAATCGGGAAAGCTGTAATCCGCAATCACCTCGGACAGGTTATCCGGGTCTGTTCCGGCCCATACACTGAATTCTTCCCAATAGCCGTGAAAATCCTGGGTCTGACGCGGCAAAACGCTCATGGTGTTCAGTACGTAGGTTTTTCCTAAATCAATGCTTAAAATTACCGGCTCGCCGTCTGTTACCTCGCCGGTCTGCCACTCGCCGCTTGTTCCGTCAAAAAGGTTGGAAAGCTTTGCATTGCCCCACGTGGTTTCCACATTACAGGTAACATTAAAGCCGTTTTTGCTAACCTCTCTCAGCATGGTGTCATCATAAACCGCGGCAAATTCCTCCAACGAATACAGCTTTTCGTCGGTTGCCTCCTTAAACTTAAGCTCCGAAATGGCCCCGTAGCCGCCGATGGACTCGGTTACAATAAAGCGAAGCTTTTTTGCCTCAAAGGCAATGCCGTAGTTTATCTCGTCACGGACTGTTCCGTTCACCTTGCCGGAGGATACCTTAGAGTACTCTCCGTCATCCGTTGCCGCCGCATAAAGCTCATAGGCCAAAACGCGTCCGCTTTGAGCCGCTCTTCCGAAAAGCGTGAATCCGGAAATTTTACTTTTTTGAGTAAGGGTTATATCAATTGTGTAAGGATAGGTATCCAGCTTTGTAATTGTGGAGCCTTCATGCTCATAGTAGCTGTGCCAAATTGTGTTCAAATTATCGTCAAACGCATACTTAATGGGCATTTCATGAAATTCCGAGCTTGCCTTCACCTGCCACCCTGTTGTATCCAAAAATCCGTCAAAGGGGTTAACCGTTGCCTCAACCTTACCTGTCAAAAGCTCAAGCTCGGCACAGCTTCCGTAGGTAGAGGGTGCATCTGTTACAATAACAGTAAGCTTTTTAACCTGGCGCTCCTTATCAAAGGCAACAATCGTGGGCTCTGTTCTTGCGCTGTCCACTTTAAGCACAGCCGCTTTTTCGCCCTTATCCTTGCCGTCAGAGGAAACATAAATTTCCGCCGTCTTCCACCGTCCGGTGGCGTTTCCCTGTCGCGGTGTGTAGGAAAGTCCTGTTGCGGCCTTTGCCTCCGGAAGGGTTATTTCGATTGTATAGGGAGGCTGGTCATGGCTTGATATCGACGTGCCGTCTGTCATATAATTTGTGTGCCAGTAGGTTTCCTTGTCACCGTCTATCATGTTCTGAGCCTTGTTCCACTCAAATTCACTTGATGCGGTTATGCTCCAGTCCGTTTTATTTATGCTTCCGTCGTCCTTTGTTTCTGCCTTCGTTGTAGTAGCTGATACGGCTCCGGAAAGAAGGTCAAGCTCGGCGCAAGTGCCCAAGGAAACGGTTTTCGTTACAATTACCGTCACTTTTTTCGCCTTAAGTTCCTTATTAAAAGCAACGACTGTATCTGCCGTGCTTGTGTTGTCCGCCGTAAATGAAGCCGCCTTTTCGCCCTTGCCCTTGCCGTCCGCGGAAACGTAAACTTCCGCCTCCTGCCAGCGGCCGGTTGCACTATCCTGTCGTGGCGTGTAAGAAAAGCCCGTTACATTAGTTACCGCGGGGAGCGTTATTTCAATTGTAAAGGGTGCTTGGTCGCGGCTTACTATTGTGCCGCTCTCTGCCACATAGTTTGCGTGCCAATAAGTTGCCTTGTCGCCGTCTATCATATTTTGAGCCTTGTTCCACTCAAATTCACTTGATGCGGTTATGCTCCAGCCCGTTTTGTCAAGTAATTTCGCCTCTGCCGCAACGGCGGGCAAAACCGCCGTTACGGAAACAAGCATTAAAAGAGTAAGCAATAATGAAATTATTTTTTTCATCAAAATTCCCTCCTTAACCCATAATGCCGAGTGCGGCCGTTACCGCTGCATCGGAAATTGTTTTGTAGGAAATTGCATAAGCGCCGTTGCCCAGGCTCTTGTAAGCAAGGCCAAACGCTTCTGAAACATAGGTAAGAGGAACATAAATTATTCCGTTAACCACTGCCGCAGGCGCCGAAAGTGTCATTGCTCTGCCGTTTGCCCTTACCTCGCTTGAGCCCAAAACCGTATATGTCCATATGTAATTTGTAATTTCTCTGCGGTCATCTGAAAGGTCGTGGCGTGAAATATAAAGCATATTCTGCTCCGCATCATAGCTTACCTTGGATAAACCGTAGCCCAAAAGCTCTTCATAGGTATCTGCCGGAACGTACAGTGTGCCGTTTGCCTC
>CAZITC010000024.1:0-9989 GCA_964542085.1 uncultured Ruminococcus sp.
TCATAGGTCAAAGCGCCGTCGGCCGAAAATGTGCCGTTGCCCATGCCGAAAACAATACCGACCTCCACCGCCCAATTAACCGCTTCAAAATACCAGTCATCCTCGCATACATCCGAAAAGATAACCGCATTAGGCACATACGGACAGCACGCCATGCGGTAAAGCGCGGTAACCATCATTGCGCGGCTCATGACCGTGTCGGGCAAAAACTGCCCGTTGCCCACACCGGACATAAGCCCTCTTTTGGCACAAAGCTCAATGCTTTCCTTTTCCGCATGAGCGGATACATCCGAAAACGTAACCTGCTTTTCCGGTCCGATAACGCCCCAGCCGCTTTCCGTATCATAACCCTTTTTGCCAATATCCCGCGTGGTAGCGTAAAGGGCTTTTGTTACTTCTTCTGCACTAAGCCCGGGATTTTTTGACCAAATTGCGGCCAAGCTTCCGCTGACATAGGCACAGGCATAGCTGGTGCCGCTTTTTTTCTCGCTTTTGGCGGCATTTTTATTGGTAACGGTATCAAGCCTTACCCCGGGGGCAAGCAAATCCACGTTCAGCCTTTGAGAAAATGAGGCGATGATATCCCCATCCGCCGCACCGACACCGATAACTCCGTCGTAGGCCGCCGGGTAATAAATCCGCTCCGGCGCCGTTTCATAGGCGTTTCCCACGGCGGAAACTATTATTGCACCCTTGTTTTGGGCATATTCCACGGCGGAGCAAAGCTCGTCACTTTTATTTGTGGTGCCCATGCTTACATTAATAATCCGGCAGTCGTAATCATCCACAGCGGCGCGGATTGCCCTTGCCATCACTGATACATCTGCCGGAGCCGTTACCCCGGTGGGATAGGCATCGTACAAAACGAGGGGCACGGCAACCGCCGTGGGGCAAATCCCGGAAAGCGAAAGTTCTTCCGAGCCCAAAACAATTCCCGCCGTGGCCGTTCCGTGGCCAATCCTGTCATCCGTATCTTTTTTCGGGAACACAAAATTTTCGCCCTCGGCAACGCTTTTACCGTCAATGTGCTTAAGCGAAATGCCGCTGTCTAAAAACGCGATGCGGATTTTTTCCCCGTCCTCGGCGGCCGTTGCCGCCGCAAAGATTAAAAGAAAGCAAATCAAAGTCAATATAAATTTTTTCATATGTCATAACACCTTTGAAGCGGCAGGAGAAAATGTCCTGCCGCTTCATTTTATTTACTGTTCAAGCACTGCCTTTATCATGCGCTCAATTACCGCCGCGCACTGTTCACGGGTTGTGTTACCCAGTGGTGCAAAGGTACCGTCGCCCATGCCGTTTATAAATCCTCTTGTACGGCAGAAGGAAACTGCTTCTATCGCCCAGTCGGATATTTCCGCGCTGTCGCCGAACGGCTCATCCTCCGCTGTTTTTTCGGGCTTAAAGCCCATGTAATCAATAAACCGTTTAATCATTGCCGCCAGCTGTTCACGGGTTATTACATCGCTTGTTCCGAAGTAACCGTTTCCGTAACCGTTTACAATGCCGGAGGCTGTGCCCCACTTAACGGCGTCCGAATACCATGTGCCGTCCTCCACATCTGCATACTCATTGGTGCCCGAAACCGCCGGAGATCCCGCCAAGCGATAGAGCACTGTAATAACCATTGCCCTGTCCATGGGTGTTTCCGGTGCAAACAGGTCGTTGCCCATGCCCTTTAATATTTCGCGGCGTGCGTTAAAGAGTATGCTTTGCTCCGACCAGCGGCCGGAAATATCCGTAAAGCCTACCTCGTTTGCTCCAAAGGAATATCTGCCGGCCTTCGGTGCGATAAAGTAAACATATTTGCCGTCCGATACGGATATGGGAACAAACTGCTTTTCATTGTTTGCCCCGTAATAGTAGGGAAGGTAATCCTCGCCGGACTTTGATGCCGGAAGCTTAACCTTAACCAGCTCACCCTCCTTGGCGCTTACAAAGTTAAGGGGTGCGGCCCCGCCGCCACCGCCTCCGCCGCCGGTCGGTGCATCGGGAGCAGCGCTGAAGGCTGCCTCTGCAATAACGTTGCCCCGGTCAGGCATTGTAAAGCTTAAAACTGCGCTTGCTGTATCCGCTACCGTTACACCGTAAACCGTCCAGCCGTCAAACTTATAACCGCTTGACGGGGTTGCTGTAAGGGTAACAGTTGAGCCGGGCTCATATTCGCCGCCGCCTGTAACAGTACCGCCTACCGTGCCCGATACCGAAACTGTGTGGCCGCCCGGTGCACCGAATACAAGAGATGCTGTTCTGTAGCCGGAATCCGCAACGGCAAAGCGGCCGGTTATAACTCCCTGGCTACCGCCGTCTGCCGAGAATTTTCCGTCATCGGTCAGCGTTGCGTTGCCTTCAACGGTTGTAACATCCCAGCCCAAGTTATAGCCGGTAAGCGTAACCTTTTCTCCGGCTTGTGTAACGCCCACAAGCGAAAGCTTAACATCTTTTAAGCCTGTAGGCGGAACGGGCAGGTTGCCACCGGAATAATAATTTCCGTTTGCCGTAACCTCCACTCCGGTAATATCCGCAAGCATACCGTGGCTTAACGGAATTTCACCCGAGGTTGCAACGTTGCCCACATCATCTGATGCGTTAACTGTCAAAATATGCTCGGATGCGCTGTTCGGATTATAAATGGGAAGTGTAAGTGAGAATACACCGGAAACCGGGTTAATTGTTCCACCGGCCTCCGCTACGGTTTTACCGGAAAGAATTTCGTTCGTACCGCTTAAAACCGTAAGAAGTGCATTGTCATCCGTAATACCTTCTATTGTTACCTTGCCGTCCTTTGTAAAGAAGCTTCCTCTAACCGGTGAGGACAAGATAAGCTGAGGTGCCAAGGTATCCACTGTGAAAATATATGCCTCAGAAAATCCGTCGCCGTCTAAAGCCTCACCCTCCACCGTTAAGGTGTGCTCGCCGTCCTCCAAATCGGTAAGTGCAATGTCGATGCGGTCTTGGTTTGTAAACGGCGTTTTTGTTCCGGCATCCAAAACCCAGGTGCCGGTTGCCGCCTCACTGATCACAGCCGAAAGTGTAATATCCTTTGAGCTGTAAACCGTTTTTTCAACATCCACCGGAGCAACCGATGTGCCGGATGGAGCCATTTCGCTTACAACGCGCAGAACAGCCGTTTTATTTGCCGAGAAGCTGACCGTGGGCGTTACGGGTGTAGGCATTACCATTGCCGCGGTCATAACCTCCGCTCCGCGGACAGCAATTTTACCCTCACCGGAGGTTACCTCCTTATAAGGCGTTACGCCGACTTTATAGGTTTCGCCGGCAGTTAAGCCGAAGGAGGTTGTCGCTTCCGTTTCCGGGTCTACCGCCGTGTAGTTACCGCCCGTATTGATTACGGTGCTTCCGGATTCCGCCTTTTCAAAGCTTACCTGCTCAAAGTCTGTTGCATTTCCTTCGTTATCGTAAACGGTAACCAAATATCCGTCGGTGTTTCCGCCGTCCTCAACCTTAAGTCTTATCTGAAGGTCACCCGAAGGCGCCGCCTCACTGATTACCGCCGCCCCCGGCGTGTTTGCGTTTACAACGTTAACCTTTGTGCCGCTAAACAGAACACCGTTTACCTCATCCGACTTGGAATATACCGCGCGAATATAATATTCGCCCGTGGGTACGTCCGCAGGAATTGCAAGTGTTTCCGCCTTTGCGGAAAGCTTCGCAGAGTCTGATACAACGCCGATGCGATAGCCGGGGTCGGTGCTTGCGGCATCGTTTGAATTGCAAAGATAGAAGCTTATCTTATCAAGCTCGGAAAGCTCCGTGCCGTCCCATGTCAAAGAAATGTTATTTCCGGAAATTACTCCGTTTACGCTTGTTACCTCGGGTACCTGTGCAACGTTGTACATAATAACGTCACTTCCGGCCGGAGTTTTCAATTTCCAGGTTGTAGCGTATTTGTCCGCTTCGGTAACCGTGAAGGCATAGGTTGCCTTTTTCGTTTCACTGTCAAAGGTCAGGTTGGCATTTGCCGTTAAATTCTCCGCTATTTCAAACTCCGTTGCGGGATTATGAATGTAGCGTTTAAGGGCCATGTTCCTTGTGCCGTCCTTTTCAACGATTGTTATTCCTTCCGCCTTGCTTATAGCATCCTCTTCGCTTGTTGCATCAAATACAATTTGCATAAGAGCATCTGTTCCGGTGTGTGTTCCAAGGTTAAACTCATGATTTTCGTTGGTAATATCCGACTTTAAGCTTGCGCCGGTTGTGTTCATCAGCGTAAGTGTGCCGTCATCCGGAAGGTTTGTTGCCATAATGCTTGTGTTTGTTCCGAAGCGTACATAAAGTGTTCTGTCAGTTTCCGCATCATAGCCAACCGGAATATCGTCATATCCCAAAAGCTCCGGGAAGGTCGGCTGTGTTTTGCTTCCGCTTCCGAAGTCCACGGTATTTGCGCCCCAGTAATAGGTTACGCCCAGCGTGATGAACAAAACGTCCACCGCGCCCCAGATTTTATCGGAGTTAATGCCAAGGTCCACACTACCTATTCTCATTCCTCCGACAACCGGGATTGACTCCGGAACACCAAGTGCGGCTCGCGCAAACATTTCAAAGAATACGTCCTTATAGTCCGGACTTATCAAAACAATGTAGCCTCCGCCGTAAATAACGCCGTTTAACAAGTTCACAACCATGTTTGCCCGAAGGTCAATTCCCGGGTACCATTCTAAGCCCAAGCCCATTTTTTCAATTGCAGTGAAGCCGGGCACCGCCTTTACGCCGATGTTTTCAGCGCTGACGCTGATGCCGGTAAGGCCGACTGAAAGCGTTGCCTTTTCGCACTCCAGCACCTTAAGAATTTCAAAGCTTACCGAAAGCAAAAGCTTTAACGGTGGCACCTTTTTTGTTGCAAAAATGGAATCGTAAAGGTTTTTAATTCCGCCTCCGCCGCCGGTTATCCAACAAACGCCCATGCCGTCTATATTAAAGCCGGGCTCAATTCCGTTTACGTGCACCACGAAGTTATCCGGCACCGGAACATTATTGTGGCTTCTGAAGCTTACCTCTGCCTCAACCGCAAATACCTCCAGGTCAATTTTACCGTCAACGCCGTAAGCCCAGTTATTTACGGTGTTGACCGAAATTGTTCCTTCAATTTCCGGAAGACCGTTAACGTAGTTTGCCAGGCTTACGCCTACAGAGAAATTAACGCCCACAAAACCCTTTCCGCAGCCGAAGAGCACGTCACGCACCATAACAGATGCCGAAACCTCTTTATCCTGGTTATTTTTCCCGCTTTCATCAATGCTTTTCCAGTCCTTTGCCTGCATTACCCTGTCAAGGTCGTCAATGTATTTATATGGGGATTCCTTGTCGTTGTAAATTCGCCAAAGCTCCTGAATTTTGCCCCAGTAGGTATCGGGCGGTGTTCCGTCGTTCTGCTTGGAAGCAAAGCTTAAATCCAGCGCCGCCGCAAAGGAAACAACAGTTCCCTTCTCCTCCTCAATCCTCTCGTAGCCGTCAGTGTCATACATAATACCCATCTGGCCGTAAGTAAGCTTGAACAAAAGTCCGGATATAGTCTGGCCGATTGCGCCGCCCACATTGGGCCAAATAAGGTAAATCGGCTTATCCTTAAAGCCCTCTTCCTCGCCCTTTTTGAGCACATTGTTTTCGTCCATTTTCAACGAAATGCGCTCGCCGTTTTCGTCATAGGGAACAAGGGAGTAGTTAAATTCGTGCTGTTTAAGCTTGGTAAATACCGCTCTTCCGCTCCACACATCCGTGCGTGCGCCCTGCGTGTAAAGCTTACCGTCAAATTCCGTGCACACCGCTGACTGCAGTGCCGATGTACTTTCGTAATTTTCGTAATAAACCGTAAGCGTTCCGTCCTCAAACTCCAAGCAGTCGTTTATTACAATCGGATTGTCCACCTCGGTAACGCCGTCGTTAATCGTTTTTGTGCTGATTGCCGTGTAATACGTGCCGACACCCTCCGCCGTACCATTGTTCAACTTTTTCGTTGCGGTGAACTCACCCTTGAAGGTGAAAATAATTTCGGTGTACTTGTTATTTGCCTTGTCGGCCTTGTAAGCCTCAAAAGCCTCCTCGTCAGCGAAGGATAAAATTTCGTACCTCTTTTTATCCACGGACTGACTGTAGCCGTCAAACTCCACAACCGCAAGCACGCCGTAGCTGTCGTTTTTATACTTTGCTTCGTTTGAAATTGTGAAGTGCAGCTCCGGAGCGGACTGCTTTGCATATTTCGTCGGAACAAGCGCGTTCTCACCCTCGCCCACAACGTTAGTGCTCCACTCTAACTGAAGGTACCAGCCGCCAGCGGGAAGCACCATGTCCTCCGTCAGGGCAACATCCATAATGCCGTCCTTAATATTTATGTTTGTCGAAGGAATTGTTATTCCGGCATCGCCGTTTTCAGAATATACCTTAAGCTCCCAGTTTGCGCGGTTATCCAGCATGCCCTCGTTGGTAACCGTTACGAAAAGGTGCCTTGTGCCCTCCGAGTAAACGGTTTTCGGTGTCATTGCCGGGAAGGTTACCTTGGGCAGGCTGTTATCGCTTCCGGGCAAAAGAACGTAAGCCGTGCGCTCGCCAAGCTTATAGCTGGAGGAAATTTTTCCGCCGGTTTGCGATGTATCGTAAACTCCGACGGTAACGCGCTCATAATGCGCCTCATCCGCAAGCTTCGCCTGGAAATAAAGGTCCTTTGTTATTGTTTCACCGACTCCGATGCCGCTGTAAACAAAGGTGTAGGGGTCGGTTGCGTCATAGGGCTGGCCGCCGGCGGTCTCGCCCTTATCGTTAAGCGAACGAATGTTGGCGGTTGATGGAATCGCCAGGGAAATATTCGTTAAATCGGTTGCAGTTTCGGTTGAAATGTTGGTAAAATTAACCGCGATTGAAAAGTCAGCATCGCCCACCGCATCAGGCTGTTTAACAAAGCCTGTTTTACTTTCGTTTAGCTCCAACCTGACGGGCGCGGTTAAGTTTACCGCAACCTTGTTATCTGCCGGTGTGGAATAGTTTGAAAACACACCGTAGAAGGTATTTAAGCTTGCCTCGGCGCCGTTTGCCACACTGCCCAGGTCATAGTACAGGGCATAAGCACTGTCAGAGGTGTAATACTCATTGGATTTTTCGGTAAAGTCCAAATTGGTGGACGGCGTAAAGTCAAACAGTGTTGAAGCAAGACGGCTCCAGTGGCCGATTGCAATTTTGTTGGGCTTTTCGCCTGTGTGCACAGTATAGGCCATAATCGAAGCGCTGTACGGGTCATCCGATGCGTAAAGCTGTACCGGAATGTTTTCCTCACCCTCGATAACGCGCTCCTGTGTTACAATTACCGGGTCGTGGTTTTTATCCATGTACTGATAAAAGCCGTAGTCGATTGCGCCCAAATATGTATCCAAAAGCATACGCGCCTGAACGGGAACGTCATTTCCGCTTTCGTTTTTAACGCTTACGTTTATTGAAACCATTCCCGACTCGTTCGATTCCTTATTTGCCAAGGAAAGCGTTTGCGTAAAGGTGAGCGAATCCACTGACCAAACCGCCGTTATCCTTTCGCCGGTTACCGCCTTTTCAACGGAAACAGGGGTACTGCCAGCATATTTTCCGCCGAAGATGTACTCCTTGGCACCTTCTCCCTCTCCTACCTTAAAGGAGAGGAAGGAGGTGTCGTATTCGCCGTTGTGATACAATAAATCCTTATTGTTATCCGATTTTTTCAGCCGGTCACCTTCTACCGTTTTAATGGTAAAGCCGCCGTTCTTTTTTGATACTGAAACGCTTATATACTCATCTTCCACGGTAAGCGCTTCGGCAAGCTCCTCAGCAAACGCATTGATTGCCGTTAAGGGAAGCAGGCCGATTAACATAACCACCGAAAGCAAGCAAGCAACTATTCGTTTTTTCACAGTTGTCAACCTCCTTTACAGTCCCACGCAAAGCAAAATTCTTACCGTTTTTCTGCTTTGGGTTGTAACAAGTAATGTGTAATAGGATTTTCCGGTTACCGTAAAGCTGCCATCCTCCGCAAAGGTTATGGAGCTTGCCGCAGAATATTTCATTTGGCCTTCTCCGTTAATACCCATTTTTGCTTTAACCGAGAACGGCTCGTCACAGTTAGTTAAGGCCAATGTGTGTGCTCCCGGGTCAATAACCGCGGTTTCACCGGGAAGAATAAGGTTACCGTCAATCATAACGCAAACCGTATCCTCGCCGACCACCTGAACAAATCTGTTTGCAAAAAGCGCATTGCCTGCCTTATCGGTTACCGTGTAGGTAACGGCGTAAATTCCTGCGGTATCCAACGTAACGCCGGTTTTATCAATACCAACGGTTATTTCCGCCTGCGTGGACTTATCGTCCCAAACGGTGTATCCTGTATTAAGCAGAGCATCCAGCGCCGTATCCTCACTACCCTGAATAATGTAAACCGTGGACGGTATGAAGTTTATCCTCGGCATTATCTTGTCAATGTTGCCGACAATAACCGCGCGTTCCGTTTTATTTCCCGCAAGGTCTGTTGCGGTTAAAATATAGGTTCCGTTGTCGCTAAAGGTTATTACCTGATTTATACCCGCGGCAAGATTAATGCTTGTAGCTCCGTAGGTAAGGGTGCAATCCTCGTCCGCGGCAACACTTATTGTTGTTTGCTGGCCGCTGTCCTGCCTGTCAGCCACGGTTAAAACAGGTGCCTTTCTGTCAATGCCGGTTATTTCAACCGGAACAACAGTTGTGTTTCCTGCACGGTCGGTTAAGTTTACCCTATAGCTGCCGTTTTCCCTAAAGGTTATAACCAGCGGCTCGCCCAGACTGTAATACTTATAGCCAGTTCCCCACTTGCCGCTTTCAATCTCGCCGTAGTTTGTTGAAATTACATACTCATCGGGCACAATTGTTGCCGTTACCGCATAGGGCTTGCTGTAAGACACACCCGGCTCCTTTTCATAGTAAGCATTGGTATAGCTTACAGGCTCATCCAAGCCCGGTACATCCTTATCAATGCTTACGTTACCGTTTAGGTCAATCCTCGTCTGTTTTTTGTTTGCGGCTGTTGCTATAAAATAAATTCCGCTTGAATCAAAGCTCATTCTGTCCTTAACGGTTACCGTTATTCTGGACGGAGTTGCAACAAATTCAATAAGCTCATAATCCGGGCCGCCGTAAATATGCGGGTTGTTTGCCGCAACGGGACGTCCTGCCTCCAGCATCTTGTATTCCGTAGCAGCCTCTCCCCATGCTTCGGGAATAAACAGGCTTACGTCATACATCGGCTTGTCAGCATCAATAACCGCCGTTACATTTGTGTTCACTTCTTTTTCGGTGGGTCTTGTGTAATCAACAATTATCTCACCGGTTGCCCAGTCCTCTTCCGTTTTCGGAGGCCACCAGGTAAGGTCTAACACCGGAGGCTCCGTATCAATGCCCTGTATATTAAAGTTGGAGGCAGAGCTGTCGTTCCGGTTACCCACCGCATCGTAGAATACAAACTCAACGTTTCCGTTTGTACTTGCCGTGTAGGTGTAGGTATAGGGCGCCGTTCTTACCGCACCCTCGGGAGCGGTAAGGGTTATTGTATCCTCAGCGCTGCCCGCGGTTGTTGAGTTTTCTTTATTATCCAGGTCGCTTAGCGTTGCCGTTATTTCAATCGTGTAACGGTCAAGCTGTCTTTGAGTGAAGGCTACCGTCGGTGCCGTTGTATCAATTTTTTCAAACCAAGCCTCCGTAAGTGTAACTGTGGTTTTATTCTTTTGCGGCGATTTATCCGTCACTGTTATTTCAAAGTCCTGTGCCTTATCCACAAAAATTTGATTACCCAGTGCGCTTATGCCGTTCGGCACTGTTCCTCCGTCATTTATTGATATTTCAAAGCCCGATTCATCAATTGCATTAACGTTTAAGCAATATCCCTGTGTAGCGCCGGTGTTTGCAAATTTTTTCGCCACATCTGCCGCCGCCTCATCCGACAAGAAGCTTTCGCCCGTTGTGTATTTGCCGAAGCGCTTTGAAGC
>CAZITC010000025.1:0-5724 GCA_964542085.1 uncultured Ruminococcus sp.
CAATAAAAAGATTTAAATATGCCGTTGCAAAGGCCTCGGGGATGGCCGCCGCCTCCACCGTTGTTACGCCCTCCGGCATCCTCATCACCATGCCGTAGGGTACGCTTACAAATTCGGCATAGCCGCCTCCGCCCAAAAGGGCGCATACCCTGTCACCCTTTTTATAGGATGAATTTTTTTCAGCATCTTCACCAAGCTCTTCTATTACGCCGGCAACCTCCAGCCCCATCCATTCCGGACATCCCGGCGGAGGCGGATAATCCCCCTCGCGCTGCATAAGGTCGGCGCGGTTTATCGCCGCCGCTTCCACCTTAATCAGCACCTCATCGCTTTTAATAATCGGATTGGGAACACAATCCCATCTTAAACTTTTATCTTCATTTACAAGTATTGCCTTCATAACAAATCAACCCCTATTATTTAGAATATCGCTTATTGTCTTAACCTCAGATAAGAGCGGCTGAACAGGCGTTGCAAAGCTGTCGTATTCATAAACGCAAAGATACATGCACGAGCCCATATGACCGCCTACCCGGCGCAAAATCGAACACTCGCCTCCGGCAAGGAACAAAAACGGAACTTTAAGTTCCTTTTTTAAGAGAGCGGTTATTTTCAAATTTTCCGCCTGCTCCTCCATTGACGAGGCACCGGTAACGATTTTGCAAATATCTGCCCCGCGCCTTTCCTGCTCCTTGGCAATTTCTATCACGCGTTCGGCCGGTGTGAATTTAAAAACGTGCGCGCTCATCAACACCCTTGCGCCCTTTTCATGTATGGCCGAAATAAGCTCCTCCTGTTTTTTTATTGCCTCTGCCGAGCGTGCCATCTCGTCCGGCTGTCTGTCATATAAGTCACCCATTATGTCCACAAGGTCTGCTCCAAGCTCCGCAATCTTCAATATTTCCGTGGCAAGCTCCCCGTCGGTTTTACCCTCGTTTTCAAAACTTCGGTAATTTGTAACATAAACCGGAAGGTCAAACGTTTCCGCGAAAAGGCTTTTTAATACGCTATCAGTTTTAAATTCCTTTTTCATGCGCTCCAGCTGAATTCCGAAGGCATCCGCTCCCTCAGGTGCGGATGCGGCCATAAGCGTTTTAATGCGCTCCGGATTATCGGCCTGTACCATTACAGTTATAAGCGGTCTGTCCGACCCGAAAAATGACCCACGCATATCAGCACCGTCTTCCGGCCGCGTTTCTTCCGCCGTCAATCATAATTGTTTCGCCGTTGATAAATTGTCCCTTATCGGATGCCAGGAAAAGGCAAAGGTCAATTATCTCCTGCGGCTCGGCAGCTCTTCCCATAAGCGTTCCCATGCTTGCCATTGCCGCACGTGTTAAAACGGGGCCGGGAGCAACGCAGACGCACCTTATTCCATGCGAAGCGCCATACTGGGCAATTGATTTTGTAAGGCCATACATCAGTCCCGCCTTTGCGGTGGGATAGTCCATTGCCTGGCCGTCACCCTCCGCACCGGTAATGGAGCCGATGTTTATGATAAGACCGGACTTCTGTTCCCTCATCTGCTTTAATACAGCGTGAGCAAAATAGAAGGGGCCTTTTAAGTTTACGTCAAGTCCCCAATCAAAAACATCAATGGGAACATCGGGAAAATCGTCATTCCAGCCCACATTTAACATTCTTCTTGCAGTTCCGCCGGCAAAATTTGCCATAACGTCAATGCTTCCGAAGGCCGCAACCGCCTCATCCCTTGCACGGGTAACATCGGCATAGTTTCTTACATCGCACACAACGCCGATTGCACGGCCGCCATCTTTTTTGTTAATTTCTTCAACCTTTTCTTTAATAACCGCCTCATTCACATCGCAAAGCACAACGTTTCCGCCAAGCGAAGCAAAATTCTGAGCAAACAAAAGCCCCATGCCGGAGGCTGCACCTGTTGATATTGCTGTTTTTCCCGTAAAATTCATAATTAATCACTCCTTTACAAACAGAATATACCATAAGGCCATTTATTTCAATAGCAAAAACGTTACACTTTTGATGTTTTTGATACTAAAATTGCCCTTTTTATTGACTTTTGATGTGTAAAACGGTATAATAATTTAAAATCATCAAAAAAGGAGGCACCTTTATGACCGACAGCTTAACCGTTACCTCTGTCCGTTCCGCTTTTACCGTTCACTCTCCCAAGGGGCGCTTTGAAACCGTTAACAGAAAATACTTCGGTCTTTCCCTTTGTCAGGAGGGTCAGCTTTCATACACGCACGAGGGGCGCACCGCCGTTTCCGATACCGCTCACGCGGTACTTCTTCCGGCCGGCGAAACCTACACCCTTTCATCGGACAGGAGCGGCGTTTTCCCGGTAATCAATTTTTCATGCACCGGCAAGCCCTTCGCCACGGTGATTTCCATTCCGACCGAAAACACAAAGGCACTTATAAAGGACTTTGAGCGTATACGCACACTGCTTTTATTCAACGGAAGCCGCGCGGAGATTATGAGCATTTTTTACCGCATGCTTCATATGCTTTCATCAAGTGCTGCCTCAGACTCCGGAGGCCCTCTTGCCCCGGCTGTAAAATACCTTACCTCCAATTTCGCAAGCGGCGAGATAACCAATTCACTGCTTGCGGAAAAATGCCATATAAGCGAGGTTTACTTTCGCCGGCTGTTCATTAAGCAATATGGCATGCCGCCAAAGCAGTTTATAATTGATATAAGGCTTTCCAAAGCAAAGCAGCTACTTTCCGAGGGCATAATGAAAATAAACACAATCGCCGCAGAATGTGGCTTCGGCAACCAATACCACTTCAGCCGGCTATTCAAGGAAAAAACCGGTCTAACACCAACTGAATTCCGAAAAAACAACAGTCCTTACAAAATATAATTGCTTTTCGGACGAAACTGTGCTATACTTATTATTGAATGTATTAAAAAGGAAGTAATGCCAATGAAGCAAAAGCTTGATATGATAAATTCAACTCTATGGGACAAAATTATCCGCTTTGCCTTTCCTGTTGCGGCAACGGCAATTTTGGGCCAGCTTTTCAACGCCGCAGATATTGCGGTTGTCGGCAATTTTACCGGCGACCAAAGCACCGCCGCCGTTGCGGCCGTGGGCGCAAACAGCTCCATAATAAGCCTTATCGTAAACCTTTTTACCGGTATTGCGCTCGGCGCAAACGTTGTAATTGCCCATGCCGTGGGACAGGGCGATAAGGGTACGGTCAAAAAAGCAGTTCACACCTCCATTGTTATTTCATTTTTTGCCGGACTTGTCATTGCCGTTTTGGGTGAGCTTTTCTCCGCGGATATTTTAAGTATTATGAAGGTACCGCCGGAGGTTTTCGATATGGCACTTTTATATTTAAGAATTTACCTTATTGGCCTTCCGGTAATACTTTTATACAATTTTGAAGCGGCAATTTTCCGTAGCGTCGGCGAAACTAAGGTGCCCCTATTGGTGCTCACCGCCTCCGGAATAATGAATGTTATTTTGAACATGATTTTGGTTGCCGGCTTTCACATGACGGTGGAGGGTGTTGCCATTGCAACGGTTATTTCCAACGCATTTTCCGCAATCGTGCTTTATGTGCTTTTGCGCCGCTCCAAGCTGGATATAAAGGTTTCCCCTTCGGAGCTTAAAATAAGCTCCTCTGCCATAAAAAGAATACTTTCCATCGGTCTTCCTTCCGGTATACAAAGTGCTGTTTTTGCGCTTTCCAACATTATTATCCAAACAGCCGTTAACGATTTGGGTACCGATGTTATGGCGGCCTCCAGTGCGGCGTTTAACATTGAAATCATTTGCTACTATATGTACAATGCCTTCAGCCAGGCGTGCACCACCTTCGTTGGGCAAAATTACGGCGCCGGCAAGCTTAATCGGTGCAAAAAAATCTTTTTTCTCTGCCTTTTGGAGGGATTTGTTGCATACATAGTTTCCATGTCGGTTATACTTATCTTCGGCAAGAGCCTTCTTTCGTTCTTCGATAAAAAAGAGACCGTTATTCAGCTTGGCTACATTCGTCTTATTGTAATCATGGGTGCATACTTTTTCAGCCACATTTACGAAACCATTTCCGGCTATATGCGCGGCTTCGGCATTTCGTTTATCCCCGCGATTTTAACAACACTCAGCGTATGCGGAATACGCATAAGCTGGATAAAGCTTGTATTTCCCAATTATCCCAGCTTTAACACCATTATGGCCGCATATCCCTTAAGCCTTGCATGCAACGCAGTGCTTTTAACAATTGCTCTGCTTTTCACAAGGCCGGTATCCAAGCTTATGAAAAAACAAAAAAACGCCTGACGGCGTTTTTTTGATAAGGAGATTTTTATGCATGAAGAAAAAATAAAACAAATTTTATGCTCACAAAGAGAATTTTTTTTAACAGGCAAAACGCTTTCTCTTAATTTCAGAAAAAAACAGCTTGCAGCGCTTTACGATGCCGTCCGCCGTCATGAGGCGGATATTGCCGCCGCCCTGAAAGCTGACCTTTCAAAAAGTGCGCAGGAAAGCTATATGACGGAAACCGGGATTGTGCTTTCGGAAATAACATATTTAAAACGGCACATTCGCGCCTTCATGAAAAAAAAGCATGTGCATACACCCCTTGCACAAAGCCTTGCCAAAAGCTTTACCTTAAGCTCGCCCTACGGCAATACGCTTATTATAAGCCCGTGGAATTATCCCGTGCTTTTAACGTTGGAGCCGCTGGCTGATGCTATCAGCGCCGGCAATACGGTAATTTTAAAGCCCTCGGCCTATTCCCCGGTCACCTCCGCCTTAATTGAGCAAATAATTACCGAGTGCTTTCCTTCAAATTATGTGGCGGTTTTAACCGGTGGAAGAGCCGAAAATCAAGCCCTTCTAAAGCAAAAGTTTGATATGATTTTCTTCACAGGAAGTGAAGCGGTAGGAAAAGAGGTGCTTCGCTCCGCCGCAGAGCATCTTACCCCGTGTGTACTGGAGCTTGGCGGAAAAAGCCCCTGTGTTGTTGATGAAAGTGCATCCATTGCCACAGCGGCACGGCGCATTGTATTCGGAAAGTTTTTAAACGCCGGTCAAACCTGCGTCGCTCCGGATTATATTTTATGCGACGAGAGCATAAAAAACAGTCTTATCGCCGCAATTAAAGCGGAAATTACTCGTCAATTCGGCGAAAATCCGCTGAAAAATCCCGACTACGGAAAAATCATCAACGAAAAGCACTTTAACCGACTTAAAGGACTGCTTGACCCCTCAAAAACTGTTTTCGGCGGCGAATGTGATAGTGCAACGCTTCGCATTACACCGACAGTTATGGATAACGTAACGGCAAGCGATGCCGTTATGGGTGAGGAAATTTTCGGCCCCATTTTGCCTATTGTAACCTATTCGGATTTTGATAAAATGCTTTCGAAGCTAAAAGCTAATCAGGAACCCTTGGCGCTTTACATTTTTTCATCGAATAAGCGCCGGATTGAAAGGGTTATGCGCGAAATTTCATACGGAGGCGGATGTGTAAACGATGTGGTAATTCACCTTGCCACAAGCCATATGGGCTTTGGCGGCGTTGGCCGGAGCGGCATGGGCGCCTATCACGGAAGGGAGGGCTTTAACGCCTTTTCGCACACAAAGTCCATGGTGGATAAAAAAACGTTTTTAGACCTTCCAGTGCGCTACGCGCCTTATAAAAGTAAGCTTTATGAGCGCCTTGTGCACTTGCTTTTAAAATAACAAACCGGTGCCGATTTTCGGCACCGGACATATTT
>CAZITC010000025.1:5734-9651 GCA_964542085.1 uncultured Ruminococcus sp.
ATTATAAGTATTTTTCTGTGATTCCCTTCATTTGGTCAAGCTTTTTTTCAATGTCGGCAACCAGCTTAAATTGATTGCGCGCTCTGTCCAAATTGTGCTTTTCCCTGTGAATTTTAAAGTATGTATCGCCGTTTAAGAAGTCCGCCAAGAATCTTATTCCACACTCGTAGGTAAGCATAAGAGCGGAAACGGGCAAAAGCTCCTTCTCCTTATCGGTAAGGCACCCCTTTGTATCCTCCAAAAAGCCCTTAGCAAACTGCTCATACTTTTCAAGGTCAAAATAAATTTTATCCAGATCCGTTTCGTCCTCCGCTCCGCTGGAAGCACCGAAACGCAACGCGTCACCGAAATCGTATAAAAGTGAGCCGGGCATTACGGTATCTAAATCAATAACGCAAACATCCTCGCTCGTTTTATCGTCAAACAGAACGTTGTTAAGCTTTGTATCGTTGTGGGTAACCCTTAAGGGAACAAGTCCTTCCTTTATTGCATCTACAATAAGCGGTGCATACTTTGCATAGGAAAGCGCAAACTCAATGTCGGCCTTTGCCTCCTCGGCACGGCCGGGCTTTGCATTTTCAATTGCTGCCTTAAGCTGGTTAACCCTTTCGGGAGTATTGTGAAAGTCCACAATCGTTTCATAAAGCTTATCTGCCGGAAAATCGTCCAGCATCATTTGAAACTTACCGAATGCACGGCCGGCATAATAAAGCTGTACGGGATTTTCAACAAGGTCAAAGCTTACCGAATTTTCAATAAATTTGTACATCCGGTAGAACTCACCATCCGCCTCATAGTATGCCTTACGGTCCCATGTCGGTATAACGGTAAGGGTTTCACGGTCAACATCACCACCGGCCGCCTTAATTTTTTTTCTTAAGTGCTCCGTCACGTTGTAGATGTTTTCCATTACCTCATCCGGCTTTTTGAACACATTGGAATTAATCCTTTGCAAAATATACCTCGGCGATGATTCGCAAAGGTAAGTGTCGTTAATGTGCCCGTTGCCGTAAACCTTAATGTCAGTTTCAACATGAAAATGTGAAAGAATTTCCGATAAATCCATTTTGTTAACCTCTCATATTATATAATCCTTTGTCGGTGAGTGCCAAAAGTGCCGCATGAACAGCGGGCGCATCCTCCTTATAGGTTACGCCGTACCATTTTTCGTCGGTTACAAGCACCCTAACCGGCATATTTTTTTCTTTAATGCGTGCATTAATAACGCTGGGAAGGAAAAATTCCGTTTTCGGCTCAGCCAAATGCTCATCCAAAAATGCCTTAAAGCTTTCCTCAAGATAAGGGAAAAAGTCCGTATCCAGGCCCCACATATTCATTGATACCACAGTATCCAACGGAATACCGCTGTCATAGGTTATGGCCGTTTGCTCGGTAACATCCTTCAAAATACCGTCCTCCACGGTGCAAATACCGCGGGAAACAGAGCCGTTTTCCGAAAGCGTGTTGCCAAGCCTGTAGCCCGCCATACACATACCGTCCTTCTCGGTCAAGGCCTTGTACATGGTTTCATAAACGCTTTGACCGTAATAGTCATCCGCGTTAATTACCAAAAAAGGCTTGGTTACAGCATTTTTTGCGCACAACACAGCATGCCCCGTCCCCCAAGGCTTTTGCCTGCCCACCGGGCAGGAATACCCCTCGGGAAGCGGGGAAAGCTCCTGAAACACGTATTCGGTATCAATCATCTTTTCAATTCGACGGCCTGCCGCCTCACGAAAATCCGACTCAATATCCTTCCTGATTACAATAACCGCTTTTTCAAAGCCGGCCTTTTTTGCATCGTAAACGGAGTAATCAATAATCATCTCCCCGTTTGCACCTATCGGTGCGGCCTGCTTAAGACCACCGAAACGGCTACCCATTCCGGCCGCCATAATTACCAATTCTGCACCCATCACCAAAATCCTCCTTTTTTATTTTTTATTTCCATTTTCCTCCCGTGAAATCGGGGAAGCTTACCGGTGCGCCGCCCATGGCAATCGAAGCCTCTGAAAGGGTGGAAACTATCATAAGTGAAACGGCATCATAAACGTCAATCTCCATCGGCTTGTCGTTTTTCAGACAATCGAAAAATGCCTTAAATTCCAAATAATCCATACCGTCATGTGTACCCTGAACGCCCTCTTCAAGATAATTTTTCCATACCGGGTGTTCATATTCGGCTTCAAACTCCGCCGCATTGCCGGACTTTGTTTTCCTCCAATTGAAATGCAGCTTTTCGTTTTCGGGCATATCCAAGAAAACAGAATCTGTTGCCTCCTCGTAATAGCCCTTTGTTCCGTGTACCGCAAATCCGCGCGAGTAAAAGCGCGGAAGCGTTGTGTCCAGCACAATGGAAACTGTTTCGCCGTTTGCGCAGGTAATAATTGTGTTTACGATATCGCCCTGTGCAAACTTTGCGTTTTTAAGCTCCTCATCATCCGGTTTTTTATTTTTTATAAACTCATTCATACCGCACGCCTTGGATGCAACCGAGGTAAGGGTAAGAAATCTGTTGCCCTTGTTAATGTTCAAAACCTTTGCAATGGGGCCCAGCTCGTGAGTGGGATAGTTTTCACAGTTTCTGTTAAGATATTCCGCAAGTCTGTAGTGGCGGTTTTCCTTGCCGAATGCAATTTCACTGCGCAAATCGTGCATATAGCCGCCGGCACAGTGAACAACCTCGCCTAAAACACCCTTTTCAACCATGTTCAAAACCATCATTTCACGACGGCCGTAGCAACAGTTTTCAAGGAACATGAAGGGAGTCTTTGTTTCCTCATATGCATTTACAATATCCCAGCACTGCTTTTCGGAATATGCACCGCCAACCTCCATTGCGGTTGCCTTGCCTGCGCGCATTGCTGCCGTTGCAATATCCGTATGATATGCCCAGGATGTGGAAATAACAACTGCTGTTACATTCTCATCCTTCAAAAGCTCACGGTAGTCTGTGTAAATGCGGGGTGCCGTGCCCTGCGCTTTCTCCACCGTTCTTGCCGCCGCGGCCGCTCTGTCCTCATAAACATCGCAAACAGCGGTTACACTCTCCTTAAGCGGAAGAATTGTGCTGTTCAAAAGCATTGTTCCTCTCGCTCCGAGTCCGATAATACCTATCTTAATATCCTTCATAAAAATCCCTCTTTACTTTATAGTCTTTTTATGATAATATAATAGCATAACAAAAAACACATAACAATGTATTTTCAGTTCTTTTTTATGTGATTTTAGCCCGAAAGAAGGTTTTTTTATGAGCTTTCCGTCTTTTCAAATTTCAAATACACTTTCCGTAACCAAGCTTTACACCTTTTTTGTGCGAAACTGCTGTCCCGGCTTTGTTTTTCCCGGTGAAACCCACAACTTCTGGGAATGTATGCTTGTCCTGTCCGGCGAGGTGTGCGCCTCGGCCGACGGCCGTGTGTACAACCTCTCCCCGGGAAGCATGATTTGCCACAAGCCTATGGAGCTTCACAAGTTTTATTCCGACTCTCCGACCGGTGCCCAGCTCCTTATCTTCTCGTTTACGACCACCGGTACGCTTGCCGAGAATTTGAAAAACAAGGTGTTTTCCTTGTCGCAAAGGGAAATGGCAATTGCCGAACAGCTTATTTCCTACGCAAGATCATCTGCCTTCACAAAGGATACGGGCGATATGCTGGACTTCATTTTTCGCCCGTCCGAGCTTTATTTGGAAATAATCTCTTCCTATTTAAAACTATTGCTTGTTGCACTGGCCGGAGAAGGCCAAAGCGCAAAGGCCTCCGACTCACCGGAGGCGGCGGTTTTTTCCTCCGCCGTAAGCTTTATGAACGCGCATCTTACCGAAAACCCCTCCGTTTCCGATATTGCACGTGTTTGCAACGTCAGTCAAAGTGCCTTAAAGCGTATTTTTTCAAAGTATTCCTATTGCGGAGTAC